>JBIHZY010000011.1:0-17546 GCA_044240185.1 Solirubrobacteraceae bacterium | reverse complement strand
AGGCCGCTCAATGCAAGCTGATTGCGGTTGAGCACCTTGGCCAAACTTGCAGCCTGCTCTTCGAGCGGCGCGAGCTGGGCGAAAGCGTCGTTGAGATCGCGCCCCTGCCCTGTGCCGGTGATCGCCAGCTGCTGCTGCCATGTACCGAATGCTTCGCGCGTCTTCGGATCGAAGGCGCGGAAGATTTCGTCGAGCTCGACCGACGGCTTGATGTTGCCGCGCGGCAGCGTTCCGTTGTCGGCCACAAACGGGCCATCGGGGCTCCCGGGTGTAAGTTCGAGATAGGTCTCCCCGAGCAGCGATTTGGCGCGCAGCATCGCGCGCGAGTCGGTTGCCACCGGCGAGTACTGCGGAAGCATCTCAATCGTTACGTTCGAGTTTCCGCTCTCCGGGTCGGTGACGATCGCCTTGACGGTGCCGACTCGCACTCCTGAGATGCGGACGTCGGCCTGCTGCGCGAGTTGGCCGGCCTCCTTGAATGGAACCGTGATCTGGTATCCGTCGGGCCTCAGCGGCGTCGGGCCTCCGAAGGCAACCCAGAGGAACACGAGCAGCCCGAAGCAGGAGACCGCGAAGAGGACCATCGTCATGATTCGAGCGAAACTTGGTGCCTGTTTATTCATCGACGCCCACCATCCTGAGCTTCTGGTCCGACGGCCCGCGACTGCTGCGGTTGAGCTTGCCCCGCGGCGCCGCTAACCGGGCCGACTGGGGCACCAGGAGTGTTCTCGCGCTGCTGTTCTAGCGCGCGGCGCGCAATCTGCTTGCCGCTGGCCACCTGGGCAGCGGCGGCCGGCGCGGCGCAAACCTCGGCTACCTTCGGCGCGTTCAGCAGCTCAATCAGAGTTCCAAGTTCAGGGTTGCCCTTGCCGAGGTCTTCATAAATCGTTAGCGCGTCGCAGGAGCTGAAGAGCGTGCCGCGGCGGATTGGGCCACCGGAGTCCTGAGCGCTCAACATGTTGGCAGAGAGGTGGTTGCCCCACGCGAGCCAGTAGAGATAGCCCTCTTGCGCCCCAGGAGGGTTGTAGGCCAGCTCGTTGGTCAAAGTGTTGAGAACCGAGAACGTTGTGTCGAGCTGAGGCGCAGTGGCGGCGAGATCGGCGGCGGCAGGCTTCAGCGCTGCGACGGTCGGGCCTGCCTCGGCCGTGAATGGGCGCAGCTGGTCTTCAAAGACCGGCGTCGTCGCTTCGGCAAAGAGCTGCAGTGACTCCAGCGAGTCAGCGGTGCCGACCGCGGCTGGCTGCAGCTTCGCTAGCGCTGGCCCCATCTGATCGGTCAGCGCGTTGCCGTCAATCACCGCGTTGTTGGTTGCGTCAAGCGCTCCCGGCAGCAGCGAAAGCGTTTCACGCAGATTGCTCTGCTGGTCGGCAAAGACTGCGAAGACGTCATTTGACGAGCGCACCCAGCGGGCTAGCTGCGTGTCACGCGCACCAAGCTCTTCAGTCAGTAGGCGGAAGTTGTGGATGCCCTGCTTGATGTAGGCCTGACGGCGCCCCATCTCCTTACCGATCTGCGCCAGATAGACAGTGATTGGGTCGAAGCGTTTCAGCGTTGCCGAGAGCTCATTCGAATTGCCGCTCAGGCCTTGTCCACCGCCATTGACGAGCATTTGCAGGTAGGCGCGGGTGTCGGTGTCGAGGCCGGCCAGGATTTGGTCGGGGTTGACGTTTGGCAGTGTCCTCGCGATCGGCAGCGTGCCGCCGCGAGCAATCTCACCGGAGCTCGCCGAGCCGGGGTTCAGCTCAACCACCATGTCATTGAGCCCGGTCTTGGGGCGCAGCAGCGCGGTCGCGTCCTTGTAGAGGTAGGCGTACTTCTCGCGGATCTTCATCTCAACCATCGCGGTGCCGTTCTTGAGCGTCACGCCACCGATCTCACCGACCGTCACTCCGGCAACGATCACCGTCTGCCCCTGCCCCGGAGTGACGGCCTGCGCAGTCGAGAATTGGGCGTAGTAGTCGACAAAGTCGCTGCCGACGATTGGAACCCAAGCCGGCAGGTAGAAACGCTGATTGGAGAGGATGTAGCCGCCGATCAGCACCGCAAGCAGCGCTACTACGCCAATGGCGATTAACTCGCGAGCGTGTTTGATAATTCCGCGCTTCATCAGATCAGTCCGCCGGCCCTGTCGGTGTGCCCGCAATATTCGGCAGCGTCTGCTTCGAGCAAAGCTCGTTCGGCTTGAATGGGATCTTCTGGCCGCTGGTCCAGGCCGGCTTGGTTCCTTGCGGCGCGCCGATACTGTTGCCGTAGAGCGGCTCGCCGGCGTTGATGTTGCCTCCGGTGATGGTCACAGGGTTTGGACCGCCGCCAGCCTGCAGTTCGATCAACTGCCCGTTCCCGTCGAACGCTTGCGACTCTCCGTTGAAGCCAACGAGCGCACTCCAGAACTCCTGCGAGTTCGGCTTGCCGGTCGTGAAAGCTCCGTCGGGGACGACGACGTCGCCGGTCGGGATCAAGACCTTGCTGACGCATTGCGAGAAGTTAAGCGTCTGCGTAAGCGTCGGGATCGTGGCTGCGCTCAGCTTGGCCAGACTCTCCGTTGAGGGCTGCAGGTTGGCCGCCACGCCGCCCATCTCAGACTTCGACACAAACGGCGTTACCTGAGCGATCCACGGTGTCACGGCGTCGATTGTCGGCTGCGTCTGCTCGACACCAGGTACAAAGTCAACCGAGAACTGGGCGAGACTCGGCAGTGCCTCGTTAAGCGAACCGAGACTGGCATAGGCGTTTTTGACGGTCGGGCCAAGCAGCTTGATCGATTCGCGAACCGCGTCCTGCTCTGATGCGATTGCATCCATCGTCGTGTTGAAGTTGACGACGAGATCACCGAGCTGAGCTTCGCTGCCAACAAGCTTCGTCGAGGTTGCCGCAAGGCCACGGACCAAGCCCGGCAGATCGTCCGGTTCAACTCCCTGAAGCGCCTGATTGACAATCGCACTGTTCTTCAGCGCCGGCTCGGAATATTTGAGCGAATTGTTCAGCGCTTCGGCCGCCGTCTTTCCTTTCGTCAGCGGCGGCTGCTCTGCGTTCTCGGCCGCCGTTGGCTCAGCGGTCAAGCCGGCCCCTAGCTCGATCAGCAGTACCTGAAGATTCTTCCGGGTGCTCTGCTGAAGCGACGTCAGGACTTGGTCAAGTTGAACCGGAATCGCAGTCTGGCCGGCTGGGATCGTGTCGCCCTCTGCGATCATCGGTGCCTCGGGCGTCCCTGGCTTGAGGTCGACGAAGAAGTTGCCTTCAAGGAAGATTCGCGGCCTGATCTTCAGCTCCGCGTCCTTGTGGATCGGGAGCCCTTCATTCTGCATCTCCATCGTCACGATCGCGTTGTTGGTTCCTTCCTGACCCTCGACCTTGACGACCTTGCCGACGTTGACTCCGGCGATCCTGACCGGAGAGCTGATCCGGATTGAGTTAGCCGAGCTGAAGACGGCTTGGAATTGGAAGGGCTGACTGAACGGGTTGTTCTTCGCGAAGCCGAAGTAGAGGATTACCAAGATCACGACAATCGCGATCAGCGCGACGACGATCGGGTTTCTACCGGTGCGGTCCTTGCGCAGCACGGTTGGCCGCTCGCTCTTCGGTTTACGACTGAACGAGGCCATTAATTGCCGCCCCCAGTCGATTCGAAGGCTCCTGCGGATCCCTCATTCCCAGGAGGGTTACCGATTACAACCTTCTCAACTTCGTAGTTCTCGCGTCCCGCTTCACATTCACCTGCCGGCTGCCCTGGAGCGGCCGTATTTGGGTAGGGATTGCTGTGGAGGTAGTTTGTGATGTCGGAGCCAGGGGGGCCTCCGTTTGCCGGCGCGCTGGAAGGAAGACCCTCGTTGTTGGGCGAGATCGGCGCCGATGTCGAAGGGCTCGCCGGGTCGAACAAGCCGCCCGGAGTTGCCATCACCATCACACGCTGAGCCTGGCCTGTGCTTCCGCCCTCACTGCCGATCTGGGCAACGTTGCGCAGCAAAATAGCCAAGTAATTGCAGGTAGTTTGTGCGGGCGTAGCGAACGCCAACGTCGGCCGCAGAATCGACACTGTCTCGGTGAGGTCGACAACTCCGAGCGTCGTGCTTGGGTTGGTTGAGAATGCGGCTACCGAGGTGAAGGTTGTCGAGAGCTGCGCGTTGAAGGCAGGTGAACTCTTGAACACCGGGGTGCCTACGGTGACGATGCTTGCTAGGTCGGGGGCGGCGCCGGTAAACGACTTGATCCCCGGCTGAAGCGCTCGCCATAGCGTCGCGCTGTTGGCCAGGAATGGGCGAATCCGAGGCAGATTGACGGTTGCGTTCTGGAGCGTCGCAGGGCCCTCCGTGATCGACTCTTGGATGTACGGACGGGCGACCGAGGCGAGCGCTTGAAAGGTTGTGTCGAGGTTGACAAATAGCTGGGCCTGAGTTTCGGCGACCGGGGCGACGACGCTGGAGCTGCGCGACAGGCCACTGATGAAGCCGGAGAGATCGGTCCGCTGACTCGAGAGGTTGCGCATCAGCGGCGTGATCTCCTCGGCGAAAGGCTTCAGCTCCTGAATCGCCAAGTTTAGGTCGACGCCGCGGCCTGCGATTGCGTTGCCAAACCAAGCCAAGTTGGCCTGCGAAGCCCGCCGGGTCGGCTCATCGAACATGTCGAAGAACTCGTCGATCTCCACCGGCTCGGGGCGTGCCTGCTTGATAGCCAAAGTGCCTCCGTTGGGGAGGCCCTGCTCAGACGGTCCGCGCGTCAACTGGACGTACTTGAGCCCCAGCGCCGAACGGGGACGAATCATCACCGTTGTGTCATCGGGAACCGGTTCGACGACGCTGTTGAGCTTCAGCGTCAAGACTGCGACAACGGCGCCGTCGGGCTGAGTCTGTGGCTCGATCTTCGTGATCACACCGACGCGCGTTCCACCAACGCGTACCTCGTTGCCTTTGACCAGGCCAGCGGCGTTTGGAACCTCAACCTTGATGTCGTAGGAGGGCACGAACGGGAGGCCGTTGTTGGCGTTATAGGCGAGGAAGACGAGAACGACGATGACAAGCGTCGTCACCGCGCCGATCAGCACCGGGTTCGCAGCGATTGAGGAATTTCTGCGGCCCGTGCTCATTTTCCGAGGAGGTAGTCGAGGAGGGCGCGGGCGGACTGCGGATCGGCGGGCTGCTTCGTTGGCTTGCGCGGCGCGGCTGCACCGCTCGAGGGGCTTGTCGGCGCTGGCGCCGGGGCTGTGAGCTTCGGCGCTGCCGCTGCAGCGGGTCGGGAAGCCTTGCCGGCTCCGCGCCGCGGAGCCGCCGAGGCGCTGGAGCTCCCAGAGCCGAGGACGAAGTTGGCGTTGCAGTTGATGTCGTTCTTGATCCTGAACGACTGACAACTTGTCGTTGTGAGCCGCGCGCGAACGTAGTGGCCGTATTCGTCGAAACCGTTCATCGAGCCGGTCGTGTTGTAAATCGCCGTCATCAACTGCTCGATTCCTCCGTTCTTCTTGAGCGAATTGAGCAGTGCAGCAAGGTTGGTTACGGCGGGCTTGGCATTCGCTCCAAGCGGCCCGAGCTTCTGAACGAGAGGCAGCGAGCTGACCAGTGCAGGACCGCCGACATCGGCCGTGTCACCGAGCGATTCCAGCGCCGGGATTCCAGCCTCGTTGAAGGCCGGAGAACCCAGCGTGAAGGTGTTGATTGAGTCCGCGGCGCGATTGAGATCTGTGAACACCGGTGTGGCGCTGCGCGAGAAGCTCGCCAGATCGTTCATCGTTGGCCTCAGCTGCTGAAGGAAGCCCGGGAATTTCTGCAGGTTTTCAGTAAACGACGCGCTCTCTTCAGCGGTTGCCTCAGCCGTGTAGCCAGAGGAATTGATGAACCCTGAGATGCGAGTGCGCTCGCTTGCCAGCGACGTCACAACCTTGCTGCCGTTTTCAGCCAGAGCTCCAAGTTCCTTGTTCTGGCGCGCGAGAATTCCGAGCACGTCACCGAACTCCTTCAGCGCCGGGTCGGTCACCTTCAGAGCAGCGTTCAGTTCCTCGCCATTCCCCGCGAGCGCCGTTCCAAACTCGTTCAGAATGATCGTGAACCGCTCACGGAAAGGCAGTCGCATTACGTTGTTGATCAGATCGATGTCGACCGACGTGGCGGTGCGGCTTGACGGCAGCAGATACTCGCCTTTGCCGGCCCCCGATGAGATCGGCTGCAGCAGTGCAGGTTGCGTCATCCCGGCTGGCAGCGGCTCCTCGGGGCGACAGTCGATGTAGCGCTCGCCGATTAGCGACTGCGGGCGGATCCGGCAGAAGGCGTTCTCACGGAAGTCGTGGTAATTCGCGTTCTCGATGTTCATCACAACGGCCGCTTTGCTGTCGTCGGTGAGATCAAGTGACTCGATCGCGCCGACGCGGACACCGGCAATTTTGACGTCCATCCCAGGGATCACGAAGGCCGCGTTATTGAAGATTGCGCGCACTCGATAAGAGCCGTCGTCACCGGAACCGGTCGCGACGACGATCAGCACAAGAGCCACGCAGCATGCGGCAAAGATCGCGATTAGTCGCTTCACCGCTACCAGCTCCCCGGTGGCACGATCGCCGGGTTGCAGCCGATCAGACTGGTTGTAGACGGGTAGAGAGGCGCCTGCCACGGTGCGCTGCCATCAGGCGGCGCCTGTGTTGCGGCGCCAGGGCAGCGCGGCACAATCGTCGGGCCGTTCTGCTCCCAAGCATCGCGGTTGTCGCCAAGATAATCGAGTGACGAGCCGTTGTAATTGAACGCGCCGAAGGCTGGTGTCGCGCGGGCGTAATGGCCGTTGGCGTCGTAGTTCGAGGTGCCCTGGCCAAAGTCGCGCAGCAGCCCAACAAGCTCCGGCGCATATGGTCGCGCGTAGGAGAGCGTTGGCAGCGAATCGTTGATCGCCGTGATCGAAGCAGGGAACGATTTCTGAGCGCCTTTGCTGACCGCTGGCGCGTCCTGCATCAGCGAGGTGAAGTCGTTGTCGGCGCCGGGCTTGCTGACCGTCAAGGCGAGGTCTGTGAGCGTTGGGTCGGCCTGCGTTAGCAGAGGCTCAAGATCGGCGAGGAACGGGGCAAGATTCTTCGTTGCTGGTTTTGACGCGGCGACTAGCTGGTCGACCGAATTGAGCGTCGTGCGCAGGTTTACAAACGTTGTACTTCCGCGTCGCAGTGTCTGCGGCAGGTACTGGAGCGCTTCGGCCAGCGACTCGTTCTCATCTCCGATCGCCCCGAAGCTGATGTTGGCGTTGGTGACGAGGTTGGTCAGCGTCGGGCCCTTCGCAGCCAACGTCCCCACCACCGATGAGGTGCTCTGAACCATCTGCTCAAGCGCTGGCTGATCACTGTTGAGCTTCTCGATCAGGCCGATTGTCGCGTTCAGCGACGGCGAGAGATATGGCAGCCCTTTGCGTGCCTCGAGACCGCGGCCGCGGTACCAAGTGCCGAAGCCCTGAATCACCTCGGCAAGCCCCTTCGTCGTCTCGGGGTCGAGCGTGTTGAAGAGCTGGTCGATGTCGACGATCGTCGTTGTTTGATCAACCGGGATCGTCTCGCCCTCGCTGATCACAGGAGCGTTCTGGGGCCCGGGCGTCAGAGCGATGTAACGGTTGGCGACGCCAGAGAGCGAGGTTGCGCGCATGACCGCCGTCGTTCCCTCGTGCAGCGGCGCGTAGGGCTCCTCAACTTCGATCGTGACGTTGGCCTGATTGTTGTCCGTCAGCTCAATGTTGCTGACTTTGCCGACGCGGCGACCGCCTACTTGGACGTCGTTGTCACCGACCAGCTGACCGGCCGTCTCAAAGGTCATCACGTAGGTCGGGTTCGAACTTCCGCCCAGCAGAACGATTCCTACGAGCACGACAGCGACCGCCGCTACGAGCAGCGTCACTATGCGAGCCGGCTTCATGCCCGTCCGCCTGCCGTCATCCATGTCGGCGAGCCGTGGATTGGGCTACTCCATCCCCAGAGGACCTTGAGCGGACCCGGAGAGGAACTGACGCACGAAATCGTTGTCGGAGTTGAAAAGTTCCTCGGCTGGGCCAGCTTCAACAATCCGCCCGCGCCAGAGCACGGCGATGTATTCAGCAACACGGCGCGCACTCATGATGTCGTGCGTAATCACCGTGTAGGCGCCTCCGTTCTCCTCGTGGATCTCTTGAATCAGCTCGCAGAGCAGCGCTGTGCGGACCGGGTCGAGCCCCGAATCGGGCTCGTCGAAGAGGACGATGTCGGGGTCGAGCACCAAGGCGCGGGCGAAGCCGGCGCGCTTGCGCATCCCGCCGGAGAGCTCGTTCGGCATCTTGTCGCCAGCGTCGGTGAGGCCAACCTCAGCAAGGCGCGCGTTGACGATCGACATGATCTCTTCCTCACTCCTGTCGGTGTGCTGGCGCAGCGGGAAGGCGACGTTGTCAAGCAGGTTCATCGAACCAAAGAGGGCGCCGTCCTGGAACAGAACTCCGAACTTCTTGCGCATTTCGAAGAGTTCTTCGTCGCGTAGGTTCGGCACCGACTCGCCGTGGACGAGGATGTCGCCATCATCGGGGTAGAGCAGCCCAACCATGTGCTTGATGCAGACCGACTTTCCGGTTCCTGACGGGCCAAGGATCATCGAAATTTTTCCTTCCGGAAGGCCGAGGTTGAGCCCCTTAAGAATCTTGTTGCGGCCGAAGGCTTTGTGGACATCAATGAATTCAATCGCATCCGGCACTCCGGTGGGCCGGTTCAACCCGGTATGCCAGCGGTACTCCTCTTCGCCGCCCGGCGCGGCCTCCTGCACGACCCTGACGCGCTCGCTCGGCTCGATTGGCTGATCATCCTTCTCTTGCTCTGACATCGCCTAGCCTCCGATTGGTGCTCGCGGGTTTTGACCCCAGAAAAGCTGCGTGCCGAGCATCCCGATCAGATGCACGAGCACGATGTTGAGGACCATTGATTTTGCTGTTGCCGTCCCCACTCCGACCGGTCCGCCGCTAGCCGTGTAGCCGTAATAACAGCCAACTAGAACGATCACGGTCGCCATTGCCATCGCCTTCATGGCGCTGAACAGGAGGTCGGGAGGGTTTTGGAACTGCCAGAAGATCAGTGAATATCCGCCCTGCGAGACCTCAGCAATTTGAATCACGATCGCCAAATAACTGGCAGCGAAGCCGGCGCCAACGGCCGAGATGTAGAGGAACGGAAGCACCATCCATGCGGCCAGTAGGCGCGTCGCACAGAGGAAGGTCATCGAATCGATCCCCATCACTTCGAGCGCGTCAATCTCCTCGGTGATCCGCATCGAGCCGATCTCAGCGACGATTCCGGTCCCAACTTTGGCCGCCATCATGTAGCCGAAGGCGTAAGGAACAAGCTCTCGCAGGTCGCACCAGGCGGCAAAAACGCCGGCGTAGGCCGGTGAGCCCACCGAGCGGTTGAAGTAGGCGCCCTCGATCCCGCACTGCAGGCCGATGATGAAGACGAGGCCCCAGATCACTAGCGCTGAGGAGACGATCAAGATTCCTGACTGGCGTAGCGCCTCGCCGAAGAACTTCAGCACGCGCAGGCCGACTACCTCGACCACGATTCTGCTGCAGAACTTCGTGATCTCGCCGAAAGAGACGAGCAGATCGCGCGGGACGGCGAGCCAGCTATTGGGATTCATCGCTCGCTCACCCCTTAGCGGATCACGTTGATTTCAGGGTGGGTTGCGAGCAGCGTCTGCGTGAAGACGTAGTTGAAGGCGAAGATCCCGAGGAACGAGATCACGACCGCCTGGTTGACGGCGCGACCAACGCCGGCCGCGCCACCGGACGCAGTCATCCCCTTGTAGCAACAGACGATCGCGATGATCGCGCCGTAACAGGTGCACTTGAGGATCGAACCCCAAAGATCGGTCACCGAAGCGTTCGTGAAAAAGGTTGCCCAGAAGGGTCCCAGTGGCGCGTGGTAGACGAGCGTCGCGAGGATTCCGCCGAAGATTCCGAACAGCAGCGCGTAGATGTCGAAGAGGCCGGTTACCAGCATCAGCGCCAAGAAGCGCGGCACAACAAGGTTCTTGACCGGGTCGACGCCGAGTACCTGCAGCGCGTCGAGCTCCTCGCGGATCTTGCGCGCGCCGAGGTCGGCGGTAATCGCCGTTCCGGCAACCCCTGCCAGCACGATTGCCGTTACGAGCGGCGCGAATTCGCGAATTGAAGCGAGCACGAAGAAGCCGCCAAGACGATCCAAAGCACCGAAAAGAACGAGGAAGTTAGCGGCCTGGAGCCCTGGCGCTCCGTATCCGAAAGCGATCGTAGAGATCAAGAGCGGGAACCAGCAGAGCCGCAGGGCGAAGAGGAACTGAAGGATAAATTCGCCGCCGTAAGGGAATGGCGGGCGGACAGCGGAGATGATCGTTTTGCCGGTCAGGATCATCATGTCGCCGACCTGCTCAAAGAAGTCACGCGCTGGGGCGATTGATCGGTCGGCGACGCTACGAGCCATCTCTCCCCCTCTCCGGTTGACCTGCAGGAAACCGCGCGACTTACGCAGTTCTCTCATGTTACGACAGGCGACGGGGTAGTCGCAAACAGCTTGCGCCGGATTCGCCAACCGGGCGCGTCAAACCTCCCCCTCATGTCCGCCTCGCTGTGCTAGCGTCGCCCCCCGTGAGCAGCTCAGTTTCGCCAAAGATCACGCTCGGCTGCATCGCGGCAGCAGCCCTGCTGGCTGCCTCGATCAGTGGCTGCGGCGGCGGCGAAGCGCAGGACGCGAACGAGCCAAGCGGCAACTACGAGGTTGATATCTCGAAGGTTTCGTTCCCACGCCGGCAGGGTCTCGGCGAAACCTCGCAGCTCAAAATCACGGTTCAAAACGTCGGCCAGAACGAAATTCCTGACATCACGATGACCGTGAACGGCCTTAACTACCGCACTACCCAGCCCGGCGTCGCTGATCCCGTGCGCCCGGTCTGGGTGATCAACGCAGGGCCGATTAATGGCACGACTGCCTACGTCAACACTTGGGCGCTGGGGCCGCTGGCGGCTGGCGACGAGCGCAGCTTCATCTGGTCTCTGAGTGCCACTCAACCGGGAACGCGAACGCTTGAGTACCGCGCTGGCGCTGGCCTAAACGGCAAAGCGCGAGCCGTAAATGTTGCTGGTGGGGCCGCAGCCGGAACACTCACGGTCAACGTCACGCGACGTCCGCAAGACTCGACCGTCGACCCCGCCACCGGGCAAGTCGTGCAGCAGGGTCAGTAGTAGAGCAGTCGGCTACTTAACCTCATCGACTGCTTCAGGATGGGCTTGCAGGACCTCTTCGCCAGATTCGCCGGTCCGCACGCGGTAGGCAGCATCGACCGGCATCACGAAGACCTTGCCGTCGCCGACTGCACCGGTGCGGCCGTGCTTGAGGATCGACTCGACGACAGCTTCGACGTCAGCGTCTGAGACGACGCAGTTGATCTGCACCTTTGGCCGCAGGTAGTTGGTCAGTTCAGCACCTCGGTAGGTCTCGACAATCCCCTTCTGACGGCCTGACCCTTTTACCTCCAGGACCGTCATTGATGGGAAGCCCAGCTCCAATAGCTCCAGTCGAATCGGCTCGAAAGCCTCGTGACGGATGATTGCTTCGATCTTCTTCATTACGCAAGCTCCTTTTCTCTATTTATGAGGATACGCCCGGAGAACTGAGCTGGGGCGCCGCACCGTAGCCAACGAGCTCCGGTGCTGGGATGAACTGTTCCGGGTAGCCATACATGCCGTGCTCGGAAATATCTAGTCCGGCATCTTCCTCGGCCGCCGATACGCGCAGGCCGTAGGTCCGCTTGATCACCCAGAAGGTCGCGTAGCTGGTGATGAAGACGAAGGCGAAAACAACCACGACTCCGATCAGCTGGTCGCCTAGCTGGGTGAACGAACCGGTGTAAAGCAGCCCGCCCTGGCCGACGGCGTTGTACTCGGCAAGCACAGGCAGCGTGAAGAGGCCGCAGGAGAGCGTGCCCCAGATGCCGCAAAGGCCGTGCGCTGTCAGCGCACCGACGGGATCGTCGAGCCTCTTGTCGATCGCGTAAACGCCGAGCGGAACGATGCAGCCGGCGATTAGGCCAATCACGACGCCGGCCCACGGCGCCACGTAGCCGGAAGGCGCGGTAACCGCGACCAGCGCGCCGATCATCCCGTTGCCAGCCATGCCGATGTCGATAGTGCGCGTCTTCAGCCAGCTGACAATCAAGGCGCCGATAGTGCCGGCGCCGGCCGCAAGCAAGGTGACTAGCGCCACTTCGGTGAAGCGACCGTCCATCGCGCCGAGCGTTGAGCCCGGGTTGAATCCAAACCAGCCGAGCAGCAGGATGATCACGCCAAGACCGAAGAGCGGCATGTTGTGGCCGGGGATCGCTCGTGGGCGGCCCTGCGCGTCGTACTTCCCTTTACGCGCACCGAGTAGCAGCAGCACTGCCAGCCCGGCCGTCGCGCCGATCAGGTGAACAGCGGTCGAACCGGCGAAGTCCTGCATCCCGAGGTTGGTCTGCAGCCAGCCGCCGCCAAAGACCCAGCCGGAGGCAATCGGGTAGATCAGACCGGCGAAGATCACAGCGAAAATCACATAGACACCGAACTTGATTCGTTCCAGCGTCGTTCCCCAGACGATTGCCAGTGAAACGGCGCAGAAGACGAACTGGAAGAACCACTTCGATTCGATCGTCGCGTCAGAGAAGCCCATCACCGGGAACGCCGTCAACGGATCGCCGTAGCCGCGCAGGAAGAAACCTTCCGTGCCGATGATCTTGCCGCTAGCACCGCCGAAGGCGAACGCAAAGCCGACCGCCCAATAGAGAATCGCGGCGATCGAGAAGTTGGTCAGAATCTTGGCGACGATCGTGCCGGCGTTCTTTCCGCGCGAAAACCCAATCTCTAGGAGCGCGAAGCCAGCCTGCATGAATAGCACTAGGCAGGCCGCAACGACGACCCACATTGAGTTGATCCCGACCGTGTTAGGGACGCCGACGGCATCGAAAACATCGGCCGATGCGACGGTCGGCGCGGCCAGCAGCGCCAAGGCGCTGGTGATTGCGGTGGTGATCAGTGCAGAACGCTTCATCGGACCTCCAGATTGATTTGACGGCAAGTCTTGCGCTGAATCTGCGCTTCGCTATTAGCCGTAAGTAGAAAGATCGACCGCTGGCGCTCTCCAATCTGGATAATCAGCGCGCACCTGCCCGTCCCCACTAGGGCGCACCGCGCGGCACTCGGTTTAGACATCGGGATAACGTGCGCAGCAGAGATCGCTTCTAATCTCGTTCACGTCACTCGCGCGAAGAGCGTCAAAACCAACAAATCTGGAGATCAAGATGGCTTCGAAGAACCGTCAGCAGAACGTCACCGCCGCTCAGTGGGCAGCAACTGGAGACGGCAGCGGCCAATCCGACATCACCGAATCGGCGGCCGCGATCTACGGCGAAAACGTTTTCAACCTCGCCGCTCAGAGGGCACGACTGCCGAAGGTCGTCTTCACGAAGCTGCAGAAGACGCTGGCCGACGGCGCTCCGCTCGACCCTGCTCTCGCCGACTCCGTCGCCGAAGCGATGCGCGTCTGGGCGATGGAGCACGGCGCAACACACTTCACGCACTGGTTCCAGCCGCTGACGAACATGACGGCCGAGAAGCATGACTCGTTCTTCGAGCCAGTCGGTGACGGAACGGCGATCGCCAAGTTCTCCGGCAAAGAGCTAATCCAGGGTGAACCAGACGCTTCTTCGTTCCCGACCGGCGGCATTCGCGCGACTTTCGAAGCCCGCGGCTACACGGCCTGGGACCCAACGTCACCGGCCTTCATCCTCGAGAACCCGAACGGCTCGGTGCTCTGCATTCCGACTGCCTTCGTCTCCTGGACGGGAGAGGCGCTCGACCACAAGACTCCACTGCTGCGGTCAATGGATTCGCTTTCAACGGTGGCGCTGCGGGCGCTGAAGCTGTTCGGCGACAAGGCTGCTGGACGAGTCTTCACGACAGTCGGCCCGGAGCAGGAGTACTTCCTGATCGACGAGCAGTACTTCTACGAGCGGCCCGACCTCTACACGACCGGGCGCACACTCTTTGGCGCCAAGCCGCCGAAGGGCCATGAGCTCGACGAGCATTACTTCGGCACAATCCCGGAGCGCGTGCTTGCCTGCATGCTTGAGACTGAGCGCGAGTTGCAGCGACTCGGCGTGCCGGTTAAGACGAGGCACAACGAGGTCGCGCCGTCGCAGTACGAGCTTGCGCCGATCTTCGAGAACTCGAACGTCGGCTCTGACCACCAGCAGCTAACGATGCAGGTACTTGAGAACGTCGCCCGCCGCTATGGCCTCGTCTGCCTGATGCATGAGAAGCCCTTTGCCGGCGTCAACGGCTCAGGCAAGCACAACAACTGGTCGATGGGAACCGATAGTGGCCAGAACCTGCTCGAGCCCGGTGATACTCCGGCCGAGAACATTCAGTTCCTCTTCTTCTGTGTTGCCGTGATCGCAGCCGTTGATCGCCACCAGGAGCTGCTGCGGGCCAGCGTCGCCAACGTCGGCCAGGATCACCGTCTCGGCGCCAACGAGGCACCGCCGGCGATCATCTCGATCTTCCTTGGCCGCGAGCTGGAGCGGGCCTTTAATGCCGTTGCTGCCGGAAAGGCGGCCGACAGCGCAGCCGGCAACTTCCTCGGGCTCGGAACGCCGGTGCTGCCTCCGCTTCCGCTCCACGGCGGCGACCGCAACCGCACCTCACCGTTTGCCTTCACCGGCAACCGCTTTGAGTTCCGTGCACCGGGCTCAAGCATGTCGCTGGGCTTCGTAAACACGGCGCTGAACACAATCGTCGCTGAAGCGATCGACATCATGGTCGACGAAGTTGAGGCCGCAAAGAAGAAGGGTAAGAAGCGCCCTGACGCGATCCTCGACACGATCAAGAAGACTTGGAAGGCACACAAGCGGATCGTCTTTGATGGCGACGGATACGCCGACGCTTGGCAGAAGGAGGCCGCAAAGCGTGGCCTCGCCAACCTGCGCACGACGCCTGACGCACTCCCGTGGCTGGTCGCCAAGCCGACGATCCGGGTCTTCGAGCAGTACGACGTGCTCAACGAGCGCGAGCTTGAGGCACGCTTCGAAGTTGCCGTCGAGCAGTACTCAACGAAGCTCAACATCGAAGCCGAGACAGCGGCCTCGATCGCCCGGACGATGATCCTGCCAGCCGCAGTCCGCTACATCGCGGAGTGCAAGGGAGCTGGAATGACTGCACTGGCAAGCGAACTAAAGGCTTCAAGCGACGAGCTGCTCAAACGGATCAAGGTGCTGGAAAAGGCGAATGCCAGCCATCCCGCCGCCGAAGGCCTTAAAGAGGCTGACTACATGCGCGACAAGGTGATCCCAGCGATGGACCAGACGCGTGAAACCGCTGACAAGCTCGAGCGCCTCGTAGCCGATGATCTCTGGCCGCTTCCGAAGTACTCGGAGATGCTCTTCATCAAGTAGCGATTAGGCTTTAGCGTGAGTTGTTTGCGCGGCTAAAACTAGCTCGTAAATAGTTGAAGGAAGAGCAAGAGGCAGGCACCGATTGTTGCCAAAATCGCCGCCGCCACTCCGATCGTTGTGCTTAGCGGAAGCGGCTTAACCGGCAGCAGCCAGCCCCGCAGCAGCCTCGAGAGTTGCGGCAGCCAGATCAGCATTACCAGCGACATAGCGATCGCATTGGTCAGCAGTGTCGACAGCGCGAAAGGCACTGTTATCAATTCGCCCAAGATCTCGTGGGCGATAATCACGGTCGGGTAGAGCGCCATGATCCCCGTGATCAGCTGCTTCCACTTTGTCGGTGCGCCCGGTCCGGGCTTAGTACTTAGGCCGAAGTTCAACCAGTCCTGCTGCCCGATTCGGACCGACGAGAGTTCTGAATCCCGCGTGTATGGCTCGATCTCAGCGAGCAGTTCAGCGAGCTTTGGCGAGTTCGCCCAATCCTCAGATTCCTGTCTGGTGTCGAACTTGACGATCTGCGTCCAAAAATCCTGTTGACCTTCGACTGCGGGGAGCTGCTCGTAGGAGACAAAGCCTGGGGTAAGCGACAGTTGTGCGCCAATCTTTTCACCCCACTGCCGGTATTGCGACTCATGATCAGGCTGAACCCAACGCGTCGAAACGAAAGCCACACCATCTGTCGTCATAAGATCCAACCTCCGGCTTGAATGGGATACGCGTCGGCAGGCTACCCCAAGGGCTGATGCGGCAACTCGCGTGGCGCGGGCGAGCTTGATTCTGATGCCGGCTGGAGCCTTGGCTTCACAGCTACGAGGATTGCTTCTCCGCGCCGATAGGCCGGGCTTTATTGCCGGCCGCGGGACCTTGACACGGTTATGTCAAGGTTTCGCGTTTTGCTGCTAATCTTTGAGCCGATGCGGGACTATCTGGCGGCAATCAACGAGCGCGTCGTCGTCTTTGACGGCGGTATGGGCGCGACGCTTGAGCAGTTCGACCTCACATCCGAGGATTACGGCGGGCTCGCGGGCAAGTGCCATGAGGCACTGATCCTCAACCGCCCCGACGTAATCGAGGGCGTTCACACTTCGATGGTCGAAGCCGGCGCAGAGGTTGTCGAGACCGACACCTTCCAAGCCAGCCGCCTGAAGCTCGAAGAGTGGGGTCTCGCCGAACACACGCTGGAGATCAACCGCCGCGCCGGTGAGATCGCCCGCGCCGCCGTAGGCGAGGATCGCTTCGTCGCCGGGTCGATCGGACCAACCGGGCAGCTCCCCTCCTCCGATGATCCAACGCTCGGAGCGATCAGCTTCCGCGAACTGGTGACGATCTTTGAAGAGCAGGCGCGCGGACTGCTCGAAGGCGGCGTTGACCTTCTGCTAATCGAAACAGCGCAGGACATCCTCGAAGTGAAAGCGGCGATCTTCGGCGCCCGCGAGGCGTTCGTCACCGCCGGGCGCAGCGTGCCAATCCAAACGTCGGTCTCGCTGCTGCCAAACGGCGGCAAGATGCTGCTCGGCACCGACATCGACGCCGTACTGACGACGCTGGAATCGCTGAAAGTCGACGCGATCGGACTGAACTGCTCAACCGGCCCTGAGGACATGCGCGACGCGATCCGCTTCCTTGGTGAGTTCTCGCCGGTGCCGATCCAGTGCATCCCCAACGCCGGGCTGCCGCTGCAAGGGCCCGATGGCGAAACGATCTTCCCTGAAACACCTGAAGCGCTGGCCGAGATTCTCGGCGAGTTCGTTGAGCGCTACGGCGTTGGCATTGTTGGCGGCTGCTGCGGCACAACCCCAGCTCACATCGCTGCAATCGCTGCGCGCTGCGGCGGACGGCCGGTAGCGCCCCGCCCTGCCCCGCGCGCGCCGCGCGTCAGCTCGATGATGACGGCGACCTCGCTGGTCCAGGACCCAACACCGACGATCGTCGGAGAGCGCGTCAACTCGCAAGGCTCACGCAAAGCGAAGGAGATGCTGCTGGCCGACGACTACGACGGCCTTGTCCAGATCGCCGAAGATCAAGTCGAAGGCGGCGCCCACATCCTCGACCTCTGCGTCGCTTTGACCGAGCGCGAGGACGAGGACGAGCAGATGCGCCAGGTCGCGAAGCGCGTCTCGCTGACGC
>JBIHZY010000122.1:0-5477 GCA_044240185.1 Solirubrobacteraceae bacterium | reverse complement strand
ACCTTAACTACGGCCACACCACCTGAGAGCTTCGCGAGGCGCTCTTGCAGCTTCTCGCGATCGAAATCGGAGTCGGTGTTCTCGACCTCGGCCTTGATCTGGTTAACGCGGCCCTTGATCGCGTCGCTGTCGCCAGCGCCGTCAACGATCGTCGTCGTGTCCTTCGAAACGACGATCCGGCGTGCGTGACCGAGCTGCGAGATCTGTGTGTTCTCGAGCTTCAGTCCCATCTCCTCGGTGATTACTTCGCCACCGGTGAGAATTGCGATGTCTTCGAGCATCCGCTTACGACGGTCGCCGAAGCCAGGGGCCTTGACGGCAACACCAGTGAAGGTGCCGCGCAGCTTGTTGACAACCAAAGTTGCGAGAGCCTCGCCCTCAACGTCCTCGGCAATGATCAGCAGCGCCTTACCGGACTGCATTACCTGCTCGAGCACCGGCAGCACGTCACGCACTGAACCGATCTTCTGGTTGGCGATAAGCACGTAGGCGTCGTCCAGCACTGCCTCCATGCGGTCTTGGTCGGTGACCATGTAGGGCGAGATGTAGCCCTTATCGAACTGCATTCCCTCAGTGAATTCGAGGTCCATGCCGAACGTCTGGCCTTCTTCGACGTTTACAACGCCGTCCTTGCCGACCTTCTCGATCGCGTCAGCGATTACGTCGCCGATGTCCTCGTCGCCAGCCGAAATCGTGGCCACGCGAGCGATCTGATCCTTGCCGGTGACTTCCTTCGACTGCTTGCCGATGCCGGTAACGATCTCGTCGACGGCGTACTCAATCCCGCGCTTAAGTGCGAGTGGCTGAGCACCAGCGGTGACGTTCTTGAGGCCTTGGCGAACAATCGCCTGGGCCAGAACGGTGGCTGTCGTCGTGCCGTCTCCGGCAACGTCGTTGGTCGCTGTTGCGACTTCCTTGACGAGCTGAGCACCCTGGTTCTCGAATGGGTCCTCAACGTCAATTTCGCGAGCGATTGTGACGCCGTCGTTGGTGATCGTCGGTGCGCCGAAGCGCTTGTCGATCACTACGTAGCGGCCCTTCGGGCCGAGCGTCACCTTCACTGCGTTAGCTACGGCATCAACGCCGGCCTCGAGGGCCTTGCGTGCGTCCGCGTCAAACTTCAATTCTTTAGCCATTTGTTCAGTTCTCCTTTGGGCCTAAGACTCGACGATGGCGAGAATGTCGCTCTCGCGCAGAACGAGGAGGTCCTCGCCGTCAACTTTGATGTCGGTGCCGCCGTACTTGCTGTAAAGCACGACGTCTCCCTTGCTTACGTCGAGCGGGACGCGCTTTTCGCCGTCCTCATCCCAACGACCTTCGCCAGCGGCGACGATCTCGCCCTTCTGGGGCTTCTCTTTTGCCGTGTCGGGGAGCAGCAGGCCGCTAGCGGTCGTCTCCTCCTCGTCGATGGCGCGGACGATCACTCGATCGCCAAGCGGCTTCAAATTCATTTCAAATGCCTCCGGTAGTTGCGCTATTTACGAACGTTTTCGGGCTAAAGCCCGACGCTTTTGGCACTCATCAGTAGCGAGTGCCAAAGTCGCTTCCGGAGATAATAGCGCCTTAGTTCTGCGCGCCACCGATGCCGAGACGGGCATCGGTGAAGGACTGCGGGTTTTCTACGATCTGCGAGAAGCGCACGACCGTCACGATGTCTTCCATCGTCACCGGCTGGCCGTAGATCTGCTCAAGGAAGTGAATTAGATCCTCGTGGCGGCGCAGCTCAGGGTTGTCGTGCTCAATGTCGCGCGGCGAAAGGTCGCGAACGCGCTTCACGTCAACCTGATCGATTACCGCTTCGAAGATTTTCTCGCGCGGGGAGAACTGGTAGCCAATCGTCACCAGCACAGCCTGATTCTTGCGGTACTTATGGCTCTTGTCGCCAAGCCGAATCGTCGCCGTCTTACGGCCACGGCGCAGCTGGTCGGCAAAGATCGTCGAGTAGAAGTTAAGTACCTGCATTGTGCCCAAAGACTATCGCGCTAGGGCGCTCGGCGCGAGGTTCGGCGGTGCTAGTAGATGAAGCCGGTCAGTAGATCGGTGTCGAGGACCTTAATTCGTCCGCGTCCCTGCTCAATCGCACCGGAGTTGGCGAGCGTTGTCAGGAAGCGGCTGGCCGATTCGCGCGAGCATCCAGCCAGCTGCGCAATGTCGGCCTGAGTGATCGTCAGTTCGACCGGGTCATCGCCGTTCCCGTTGCCGCCGGCGCCTTCGAGCCGGGCCTGAGTTACAAGGTCGCCGAGCACAATTGCGACGCGGCTCTGCACGGTCTGGAACGACTGGCGCGTGAGCCGCTCATTAGCGATCCGCATCCGCCGACCGAGCGAAACGACGAGCTTGCTGGCGATCGCGCCGTGCTCGTTCATCAGGCGCCGCATGTCACGGCCCGGAATCGCGATCAGGTCAACCTCGTCGAGCGTCTCAACTGTGGCTGAGCGCAGCTCGTCGTCGAACATTGCCAGCTCGCCGAAGATGTCGCCGGGGCCGAAGTGGGTCAGCGTGATCGTGCGCCCGTCGGGGTGCTCGCGGATCGCGCGGGCGTGGCCGCTGCGCACGACATAACAGGTGTTGCTGGGGTCGCCTTCGCGGAAGATCACCTGGCCGCCGGGGAAGCGGCGCGTCACGACTACCTCAGCAACGCGATGGAGATCTTCGTCTCCAAGTGTCTCGAAAACGGGCACGGCCTGAAGCAGGGTGTACGTCTCCTCACTCATCGTTGGGGAGGCTACCTATGCGCGCGTGAAAAGGCGTGGGTCGTTGCTGATCACGCCAGCAATCCCAAGCCGCTCGAACTGCTCTATCTGCTCCGCGTCGTCGACGGTCCAGATATACAGCTCGCCGCGAGCGCCACGGACTGCGCGCGCTAGGCGCGGGGTGACGAAGGCCCAGTGGCACATCAGCGCATCGACGCGCCCCTCGCGGATCGCCTTCGCTGCCATCGCTGGCAAGCGGATTCGGTAGTAGATAATCGCCGCGTAAGCCGGCCAGCGGTAGTAGCGGTGGTCTGTTAGGTCGCGGTGGGCGCGCGGGAATGACCAGCCGATCGTGATCCCCGGCGCGATCTTGCGCAGCAGCGTCAGGCTCGGCTTCTCCATCGTTGAGATCAGCGAACGCTCGGCAAGCCCGTGGCTGCGCAGCGCGTCAACGGTTCGTTGCTCGTAGCCCTGCAGCTTCATGTCAACGTCGAGCTGGACGTGAGCAAACTGCGGCTGTGCGAGGTGCGCCAGCCCTTCGTCGAGCGTTAGTGGCGTGCGCTCGCGAGCATCTTTGAAGTCGTGCGCCAGGCGCAGCTCGCCGCTGCCATCGAGCCGCTCCGGCAGAACGTCGAACTCGATCATGTCGACGCCGGCTTCTAGCGCCGCGTCGAAGCTGGCGGCAGTGTTGCCGTGGACCAGTGCGTCGGCGCCCTTGTGGCCGATGCGCTTCGGGCGGCCCTCGTTGCCGGCGCGGCCGCGGCTTAGCTGCGGCATCGCGCTCTGTGCGAGGGCGTCGTGATCTCTGCGTTACAAGCCACGGTTCCTAATTCGCCACGCGACAGCCGGTGCCTGCCGCCCGCCCGGTACGGTTGGCGCTGTGCAACAGGCGCTCTCAAAGATCGTTGGCGAAGCAAACGTGCTCCCCGGCGATGACTCGATCTACACCGCGGACGAGACGATCTTCGCTGCTGACGGCCGCGCCGATCTCGTTGTCTTGCCAAGTAGCGCCAAGGAAGTGACTGAGGTTGTTGCCTGGTGCTACTCGCACGATGTTCCGATCACGCCGCGCGGTGGTGGCAGCGGCTGGGCCGGCGGCGCAGTACCGCTGGGTTCGGGGATCGTGCTCGGCCTGGAACGGCTGAGCGCGGTCCGCAGCTTCGAACCGCTGCAATGGCGGATCGAGGTCGAAGCCGGCGTTACAACCGCGACTGTTCACCGCCTCGCGCTCGAAAACGGGCTCTACTTCCCACCTGACCCCGGAGCTCCTGAGCAGTCGCTGATTGGCGGCAACGTTGCCACCAACGCTGGCGGGCCGCACTGCTTCAAATACGGCGTCACTGGTGCCTGGGTTACCGGCGTTGAGGCCGTGATAGCGCCTGGCGAACTGATTCGCGTCGGCGGTGCGGCGCGCAAGGACGTCGCTGGTTACGACCTCGCGGCGCTGCTGACCGGCAGCGAGGGGACGTTGGGCGTAATAACTTCGGTTTCGCTGCGACTAATTCCGACGCCCGAACCGTCACTTCCGCTTGCTGCTTTCTACCCGAGCGTGGCCAGTGGCTGTGAGGCAATTGAGCGCGTTATGGCGGCAGGTCCAATCGCCGCGGCAATTGAGTACCTCGATCGTGCGACGCTCGAGATCACCGGTGGCGGCTTCCCTGGCGAACTTCCCGCCGGCGCTGAATTCCTCCTAATAGTCGACTGCGACAGCGGCCAGGCTGACCGCGATGAGCTGCTCCGAGCGCTAGCCGAAGGCGCCCTTTGCGCACCTCTAGTCCCGGACGATCCGCGCACGTTGTGGCGCTGGCGTGAAGGCCTTGGAACGAGCGTAAGCAACGAGCACGGTTCAAAGATCTCCGACGACATCGCCGTTCCACTCGATCGTTTGGCAGATGCGATTGAGCAAACGATCGAGATCGGCGAGCGCCACGGCGTTGCTGCTTGCTCATTCGGTCACGCCGGCGACGGCAACCTGCACTCGACCTTCATGCTCGACCCAGATGACGAGTTGGCGGTGCGCCGCGCGATGGCTGCCGGGGATGATCTGATGGAGATGGCAATTGAGCTGGGAGGGACGATCAGCGGCGAGCACGGCGTTGGCCTCGCGAAGAACGGCTGGCTTCACAAACAGTGGGGCGGCCCTGCCGCGCGCGCACACGAAGCGATCAAGCAGGCGCTCGATCCGAAGAACCTGATGAACCCGGGCAAGAAGCTGACCTAGCGGCGCGCTGCCCCGCTACGCTCCCACAAGATGCGTCTTCTATACCCAGCCGCCGCCCTACTCGCGCTCGTTGCGCTCGCTGGCTGCGCGCAGGGCGGCACGAAGACGACCAGCTCGGCATCGAACTATTCCGGCGACGAAAAACTGATCGCAAACACGATCGAAGACTTCCAAGCCAACGCCACTGCCCAGGACGGCGCGAAGATCTGCAGCACACAGATCACGGCGCAGCTCGCGAAGCAGATCTCAGCGAAGAACTCGGGCGCCAGTTGCGCGACGGCGGTTACGGCGGGAATGAAAGCGACCGACGAGGCCGACCTGACCGTCACCGACGTAACGATCGACCCGAAGGACGAGAACAAGGCGACGGCCACGGTCAGTGCCAAGACCGGCGAAAAGTCTTCTCAGAAGTACAGCTTCGCGCTTCAGCGCGCCGACAAGGACGAGCGCTGGCAGATTTCTAGCTTCGGCTAGTAGGCGCTGGCACTGCGGGCGTGAGCGGTTCGCCGGTCGCGCCGCCGAGGCGTGAAAGCGCCCTCCGGGCTTGCTTTCACGGAATTCCT
>JBIHZY010000121.1:0-5694 GCA_044240185.1 Solirubrobacteraceae bacterium | reverse complement strand
CGGCGCTGCGCGAAGTGATGGCTGGGCGAACGACCTTCGTGATCGCGCACCGACTCTCGACGATCGCGCTGGCCGAGGAGATCGTGCTGCTCGAAGACGGCCGCCTCGTTGCCCACGGAGACCACGCACACCTGCTGGTCGAGAGCGACCTCTACCGCCAGATTGTCGAAAAGGGCTTGCCCGACCAGGTCTTCCTGACGCGCAAGCCCACCGAGAGCGAGGTCGCTGGGCTATGAACAAGAGCCAGCGCCAAGAGATGGGCCTAACGCGGCGGGCGGATGTGCGCCGCCGGCTCGAAGGAACGAGTGGCCGCGGCCGCAAGCTGCGCGGCTTGGCCAGCTTGATGCGCCCCTACCGCGGACGCGTGATCCTGATGTCGATCGCGCTCGTAATCGGCGTCGCCGCCTCGCTTGCCCCTGCGCCGCTAGCCGCTAAGGCGATCGACGGCGGCATCATCCCGGGGAATCTCACAGTTCTAAACCTTGTCGTTGCGGCCTACATCGTCAGCGTACTTTTGGTCTGGGTCTGCTCCTATGCCCAGACCTTCCTCGTCGGCTGGGTCGGCCAGCGGGCACTCGCAGATCTACGCCGCCGCATCTTCGAGCACCTCCAGCAGATGCCGGTCGGCTTCTACGAGCGCCGCTCGGCGGGCGTGTTGATCAGCCGAATGACAAACGACGTTGACGCGCTCAACTCGCTCGTCACCGACACAATCGTCACGCTCTTCCAAGCCACGCTGACGCTGCTCGGGTCGATCGTAATCCTGCTGCTGCTCGACTGGCAGCTGGCACTACTGGTCTTCCTGATCTTCCCCGTGATGGCCGTCGCCTCACTGCTCTTCCGCATCGCCAGCGCCGACGCTTACAAACGAACCAGAGAGACAATCGGCTCGCTAACCGGATATCTGCAGGAAACGCTCTCCGGCGTACGCGTGGTCCGCGCCTTCGCCCAGGAGCCGGTCCACCGCGAGCGCTTCCGTGGCCTCAACCAGAGCAACCGCGACGCCAACATGACGACCGTTAATCTCAACGCCGTCTACTTCCCTGCGGTTGAGCTGATCGCGGCGCTGGCAGTTGTGCTGGTGATCGCCTTCGGCGGGCTTCAAGCGATCGACGGAGCAGTTCAGATCGGCGTGCTGGTCGGCTTCATCGCCGCGCTCAACGGCTTCTTCGATCCGATCACTCAGCTCTCGCAGGTCTACACGACCTACCAATCGGGAATGGCGGCGCTCGACAAGATCTTCGAGCTGCTCGACACGCCGTCCGACCTCGTTGATGCGCCCGACGCGATCGAGCTTCCGACGATCAAGGGCGCGATCGAGTTCAGCTCGGTTTCATTCGCCTACCAGCCTCGTGTTGGCAGCGGCGAGGAGCCGGGCGAGACCAAGCTCGCCCTCGACGACGTAAGCGTGTCGATCGCACCCGGCGAGACGGTCGCGCTGGTCGGCTCCACCGGGGCCGGAAAGTCCACCTTCGCAAAGCTAATCGCACGCTTCTACGACCCAACGACGGGCGCCGTCAGCGTTGACGGCCATGACCTGCGCAGCGTGACGATGCATTCGCTGCGCAGCCAGATGGGAATAGTCCCGCAGGAGGGCTATCTCTTCAGCGGCACGATTGCCGAGAACCTGGCCTTCGCCCGGCCGGATGCGCCGCGCGAGGAGCTCGAGGACGCGGCAAAGGCAGTTGGAGCTTGGTCCTTCATCGAATCGCTTGACGATGGCCTCGACACGCAGATCGGCGAGCGCGGCGGAATGCTGTCCGCTGGCCAACGGCAGCTAATCGCCTTCGCTCGCGCTTTGGTTGCAGACCCTAGAATTTTGATTCTTGACGAAGCAACGTCAAACGTTGACATCCACTCCGAGCTGGCGATCGAACAGGCGCTGCGCAGGTTGCTCGCCGGGAGGACCTCGATCGTGATTGCGCACCGCCTCTCGACGATTCGTCAGGCCAGCCGAATTCTTGTGCTCGAAGGCGGCCGGATCGCCGAACAGGGCACGCACGACGAGCTGCTCGCGCTCGGCGGCGTCTACTCCGACCTTTACTCCGACTGGGCCGAACAGGCGAGCGCGGCATGAGCGGCGAAGCCTCCGAATGGATCGAGCTTGATGGCGGCAGCTTCCAGATGGGCAACCCGCGCGGCGACGGATACCCCCAGGATGGCGAGACGCCGCCGCACCACGTTTCGCTGAGCCCGTTCGCAGTCGCGGCGACCACCGTCACCAACGACCAATTCGCGCAGTTCGTCGCAGAGACCGATTACACAACCGAGGCTGAGGAGTTCGGCTGGTCGTTCGTCTTCACGATGTTTCTGCCCGAAGATTTTGAGCCGACGCGCGCGGTCCAGCGCGCCGAATGGTGGCGCCAAGTCAACGGTGCCGACTGGCGCCACCCCGAAGGCCCGCAGAGCGACGTTGACGAGCGCGGAGATCATCCCGTCGTTCAGGTCAGCTGGAACGACGCCGCCGCTTTCTGCGGTTGGGCAGGTGCGCGCCTTCCAACCGAAGCTGAGTGGGAGTACGCAGCGCGTGGCGGCCTTGACGGAATGGCCTTCCCGTGGGGCAACGATCTGGAGCCAGGCGGCGAACACCTGATGAACGTCTTCCAGGGCGAGTTTCCCGCCGGCAACACTTGCGCCGACGGCTTTGCCGGCACGGCGCCGGTTAAGTCTTTCCCCGCAAACGACTACGGCCTCTACGAAATGACCGGCAACGTTTGGGAGATGTGCTCCGATTCGTACAGCGCTAGTTCGTACGAACTGAGCGATGAGCTTGACCCGACCGGCCCGGATATGCCAGACGACGCTCCGCGGGTTCAGCGCGGCGGCTCGTACCTCTGCCACGCCTCCTACTGCAAGCGTTACCGCGTCGATGCGCGCAGCCACAACACTCCCGAAAGCTGCGCCGGCAACCTCGGCTTCCGCGTTGTGAGAAACGACTAGCGCGCGTTACGCTGTTCCGATGTCAGAGCAGCCCGCTGGACGGATCGAAGCGATCTACATCACCGCCGTCTCCGAGGCCCCAATGCTCTCGCTGGAGAGTGTGAACGCGATCACGGGATGCGGCCTCGAGGGCGACCGCTACTGCATCGACGAACCCGGCGAGAAGAGCTTCGAGAACCTGACGCTGATCGAGCAGGAGGCTTACGACCACCTAGCGACGATCGACCTTGAGCTGCCAACTAACGCGCTGCGCCGCAACCTGCTGACGAGTGGCATTGAACTCAACCCGCTACTCGGCAAGGAGTTCATGGTCGGCGAGGTGCGCTGCCTTGGGACCGAGCTCGCCGATCCATGCAACTACATCCAAGGCCGCACAATGCCGGGCGTCTTGAAGGCAATGGTCGACCGCGGCGGCCTGCGCTGCCAAATTCTTGACGGCGGCACGATCTCGGTCGGCGACGTCGTCCAATAACCGCGTAGGATCCGCTCCATGTCAAACAACACGCCAATCGCAGCCAGCCCCGACTTCCCGTGGACAGAGGGCCTGACCTATAACCAAGCGGTCAAGACCGGGGATCTCGTTTTCACGGCCGGCCAGGGCGGCTTCAAGGCCGACGGTTCGCTCGACGCCGACTTCGAAGCCCAGGCGCGCCAAGCGCTAGCCAACGTTGAAGCAGCTCTTCAAGTTTTCGGCGCCGACCTCCAAAGTGCCGTCAAACTGACCGTCTTCCTCGTCGACGCCGACGATTACGGCAAGTTCAAAGAGCTTCGCGAAGAGCTCTTCGACGAGCCCTACCCTGCCTCCACACTGCTGCTCGGCACCCCCGTCTTCCCCGAGATGCTGATCGAAGTCGAGGCCGTGGCATCTCTTAGCGGCCCGCGCGAACCGCTGAACTAGCCGCCGCTGTCAGATTCCCGTCGCCGGCCACGACCAATGGCCCTAGCGATGCGAATTCCCGTTCAGACAGCTTGTCCCAGTTGCGGCTCACGAGAGTCGCGGCGGATCGTCTACGGCATGCCGACTGGGAAGACCTTCGAAGCCGCGCAGCGCGGCGAGCTGGCGCTTGGTGGTTGCGTGATCTATCCGGGCAAGCCGTCGCGCGAATGCTGCCAATGCGGCCACCACTTCAGTCGCCTTCGACCGCCTCGCCGTCGCGCCAGTGGTGACTGACTGCGATCGCCGTAGTGCAGGCGACGACGCCGACTGTGTTGGCGATCATCATCGCGATGTTGCCTAGCGCGATTCCGTAGGCCAGCCACGCGGCGCCTCCGATCCAGAGGAGTGCCAGGAAAGGCATGCTGATGTCGGCCGAGCTGCGGCGTTGATGGGCCCGGAAAGCTTGAAGCAGGGGACTGGCGCCCATCAAGATGCCGAGCGTGCCGGCAAGTACCGAGAGCGAAGCTGTGATGTCCATACGGCGAAGGCTACTTGCCGCTGCGCGCGTCAATCAGATCGAGCCAAGCGCCAATTAGCAACCGTGCTTGGCCGCCAAGTTCTTCGTGGCGTTCGACTGCGTCGGCGAGAAAAGCCTTACCACCCTCTTCGCCGAGCGTCGCCGTCAGCGCCGCGCTGTACTCCGGCACACCGGCCCACTGCTCGGCCATCTCAGGAGTGACCTCGAGATGAAACTGGATCCCGTAGGCGGCGTCGCCGTAACGGAAGGCCTGGTTCGGCGCCGCCGGCGAGCTAGCGAGGAGGACACCGCCTTCGGGCAGATCGAACGTGTCGCCGTGCCACTGAAGCGTTACGAGCGGATCGACGAGCGCACCTATGACGGGATCGGTCAGTCCCTCCGCCGTCCTCTGGACTTCAAGCAGTCCTACCTCGGATCGGTCGAGCGGATAGACGCGCGCGCCTAACGCACTAGCGAGCATCTGCACGCCAAGGCATGCGCCGAAGAACGGCTTGCCTGCGCGCACCGCTTCAGCAAGCCAGCGCTTCTCTTCGACGAGCCATGGATGTTCAGCCTCGTCGTTGACGCTCATCGGCCCGCCCATCGCGACGATGCCATCGAAGTCGCGCCATTCCGGCAGCGCGTCGCCGGCATCAATCTCAACGATCGCGAGCTCAACGCCGCGCCGGTCGAACTCGGCGTTGAACGCTCCGGGCCCTTCGCAGAAGAGATGCTGGACGACAACGAGCCGCATCTTTGCGTTACTCAGTGTTGCCGTTTAGGCCAGGGATCCACTTCGTGCCAGCGAGAGGCACGCGCGCCATTGCGGCCGCCTCAATCGTCAGAGCGACGAGGTCTTCCGGCTCGAGGTTGCGAACATCAGACTTGCCGCAGGCGCGGGCAAGAGTCTGCGTCTCGAGCACCATCGCCCGCAGGTAGTTGGCGAGCCGCCTGCCGCCGAGCTCGGCGTTGAAGCGCTTACCGAGCTCCTCATCTTGAGTCGAGATTCCGGCTGGGTCGCGGCCTTCGTGCCAATCGTCGTAGTAGCCGGCTCCACTGCCGAGCTTCTCGTACTCCTCCTGGTATTCAGGGGCGTTGTCGCCGAGCGCGATCATCGCCGCAACGCCGATCGAAACGGCGTCGGCGCCTAGCGCCAGCGCCTTCGCCACGTCGGCGCCGGTGCGAATCCCGCCGGAGACAACGAGCTGAACCTTGCGATGCATTCCGAGGTCCTTGAGCGAATCAACGGCCTCGGGGATCGCCGAGAGGATCGGAATTCCGACGTGCTCGATGAAGACGTCCTGCGTCGCAGCAGTACCGCCCTCCATGCCGTCGAGGACGACAACGTCGGCGCCCGACT
>JBIHZY010000120.1:0-5699 GCA_044240185.1 Solirubrobacteraceae bacterium | reverse complement strand
CTTGACCTCGCCGAGGCCGCCTGCTTCCACGGGGTATGGCTCCTTAAGCGGTAGCGGCTACGCGCGACTTCGCGAGCGCCTGGTCGATGTCGCCGAGGATGTCGTCGATGTTCTCGATCCCGACCGAAAGACGGACCGTCTCTTGCGTCACGCCGGCAGCGGCCTGCTCGTCGGCATTTAGCTGCGAGTGTGTCGTTGAAGCGGGGTGGATCGCCAGCGACTTTGCGTCGCCGATGTTGGCAAGGTGACTGAAGAGCTCAAGGCCCTCAATGAAACTCTTGCCGGCGTCGAGGCCGCCCTTTAGTCCGAATGTCACGAGCGCACCGTAACCGCCGGTGAGCACTCTGTCTGCAACTTCCTTGTACGGGCTCGATTCGAGGCCTGGGTAGTAGACCCATGCGACGTCCTCGTGCGCGTCCAGGTGCTCGGCCACAGCCTTGGCGTTCGAGTTGTGGCGCTCCATCCGCAGCGGCAGCGTTTCGACGCCTTGGAGGAAGAGGAACGAGTTAAACGGCGAGAGCGCAGCGCCGGTGTTACGCAGCAGCACCGTGCGAACGCGCCCGATGTAGGCCGCTGGCCCGAGCGCGTCGGCCCAGACAACACCGTGGTAGCTGGGGTCGGGTCCGACGAGGATCTTGAACTTCTCTGGCTGCGAGCTCCAGTCGAAGTTGCCGGAATCGATCACGATGCCACCGATCGAGGTGCCGTGGCCGCCGATGAACTTCGTCAGCGAGTGAACGATGATGTCGACGCCCTGATCGAAGAGCCGCGCGCCGACCGGCGTTGCGACCGTGTTATCGACGATGAATGGAACGCCGATGCTGTGGGCAGCTTCGGCCCAAGCTGGAATGTCGAGCACGTTTAGGCGCGGGTTGCCGATCGTCTCGCCGAAGACGGCCTTCGTCCGCTCGTCGGCTGCTGCGGCTACCGCAGCCGGGTCACCGGCATCGACCCAGCGGACTTCGATCCCGTACTGAGGCAGCGTGTGGGCGAAGAGGTTGTAAGTGCCGCCGTAGATCTGACTGACGGAGATGATGTTGTCGCCAGCCTGGGCAATGTTGAGCACCGAGTAGGTGACTGCGGCCTGGCCGGAGGCAACGGCAACGGCGCCGATGCCGCCTTCGAGGTCGGTCAGGCGCTGCTCGAGCACGCCCGAAGTCGGGTTCATGATCCGCGTATAGATGTTTCCCGGAACCGCTAGCGCGAAAAGATCGGCTGCGTGCTGGGTGTCATCGAAGACGTAGGAGGTCGTCTGGTAGATCGGGACGGCGCGCGCGTTGGTCGTCGGATCTGGCTCCTGGCCTCCGTGGAGGGCAATTGTTTCTGGGCGCTGGGATGGCTCTGACATTTCTTCTATTAGCTCCTTATTGCGGGCGGGGGAGATAAAATAGCGTAAATCCGACTGGATTAGCACCTAATTGCTCTTGGGGCGCCCTGTTGGCTCCATTGTGCCTTATTCGAGGACTACGCGGGCGGTCGGTCGCTAGGCTCGCTTGCGATGACTATTCCTCCTGTTCTGAACAACCTCCTCACCGCTCACGGGCCGTCCGGCTACGAGGCTACGCCGGCCGCCGTCTGGCGCGATGCTGCAGCATCTTTCTCGTCCTCCGTCGAGGCCGACGTGATGGGCAGCTCGACGGCCCGCGTGCCCGCTACAGGCGACGGGCCCTCGCTGGCAATCGTCGGCCACATCGACGAGATCGGCTTGATCGTCACGCACATCGAAGAGTCAGGCTTTCTTCGCTTCACCGGTGTCGGCGGCTGGGACGCTCAGGTATTGGTTGGCCAGCGCGTAGCCGTTGCGACCCGTGACGGTGTTGTGCCGGGTGTCGTTGGCAAGAAGCCGATTCACCTGCTCGACGCCGACGACCGCAAAAAGGTGCCGGAGATGAAGGCAATGCACATCGACATCGGCGCAGTTGACGGCGAAGCAGCCTCAAAGCTGGTGCGCGTAGGTGATGTGGCCGTGATCGCCGGAGACCCGGTTGAATTGCAGAGCGGCCGAGTCGCTTCGCGCTCAATGGACAACCGCCTTGGCTGTTACGTCGCATACGAAGCGGCGCGGCTAGTCGCTGAGGCCGGCGGAGCGGCCGGTGAAGTGATCGCAGTAGCCGCCGTGCAAGAGGAGACCGGCTTTGGTGGCTCGACGACAATCGCCCACTCGCTTGAGCCGGGGCTCGCAATCGCCGTTGACGTAACCCACGCGACCGACGCTCCAGGGATCGATGAGAACCAGCTTGGCAAGCACCACTTCGGCAGCGGCCCAGTCATTGAGCGCGGCACGAGCCTGCACCCGCTGATCTCAGAGCTGCTGATCGAAGCGGCCGAGGCCGAAAAGATTCCTTACACGCTGGCGGCATCGGGCCGCCACACAGGTACCGACGCCGACGCGATCTACCGTTCGCGTGGCGGCGTGCCAACCGGCCTCGTTTCGGTGCCGCTGCGGTACATGCACTCTCCCGTTGAGGTCGTTCAGCTCGACGACGTGGAGAACACGGCCAAGTTGCTCGCGGCCTTCGCGCTGCGGCTTCCAGCCGACGTTTCGTTTGAGCGCTAAGCACCAAATTGCTGCTGCTCTTTGACATAGACGGAACGCTGCTGCTCAAAGGCGCCGACGCGCACGCCGCGGCCGTCATCGCCGCGCTCTGTGAAGTCTGGGATGTTGAGCCGCCGCAGAGTGCGCACGGTGTTGAGGCCGCAGGGCGAACCGATCAAGCGATCGCGCGAGACATCCTTGCGCTCACTGGAATCGGGCCCGCAGAGTTCGATCAGCGGCGAGACGATTTCATCGTCGCCACCGCGAGCCACTACGAACGGCTTGTGCCTGACGATCTCAGCGATCGCCTAGCGCCAAACGCCGCCGAGACGCTGGCAGAGGTGCACGCGCACGAGCGGTATCACTGCTCGCTGGTGACCGGCAACATTCAGCCGGTGGCGAGGCTGAAGCTCGGCGCAGCCGGGATCCTCTACCCGTTTGCTGACGGGCAAGGAGGGTTTGGCTCCGACTCGGATGACCGCAACGATCTTCCGCCGATCGCGAGGATGCGCGCCGGCCAGCTCTGGAACGGTGGCGGTGCCTGGCCTGCTGAGCAGACGGTTGTGATCGGCGATACGCCACGCGACATTGCCTGCGCCCGCGCCGACGGTGCGCTGGTCGTGGCGGTTGCGACCGGCCCGTTCGGCGCTGATCAGCTCAGCGATGCCGACGTCGTGCTCGAAGATTTGCGCGAGCTTGACGCTGCGCTTGACTCGCTGAGCTAGAGCGACCAGTAGGCGTCGGCGCCGACGTCGCGCCGCTCAGCAACCTCGGCCAGAGCCGTCGCGGCCTGATCGTGTTCGATTCCCATCACAACGGCGACCTCGCGCGTTGCAAGCGGTTCGGCGGCCCACTCGAGCACTTCGCTAACGCTTTCGGGGTCCTCGCGCCGCGGCGTGTCGGGCGCCAAGTTGGCTAGCGCAACGTCGTAGGCCGGCCAAGGCTGGAAGCCGGGGATCGCGACCGGCTCGCTGCCGTCGACGCGGATCTCGTAGGACGGGGAGGCGTAGCGGCGGCCGCCTTCCCAGTCGGAGAGCCTCGCGTCGAGGACGAGGGCTGCGGGCAGCGGGTGGCGCGCGCGGTCCATGTCGGAGGCGAGAGCTGCCAGCGTCTCGGCCTGGGCTGACCACTGCTCCAAGTCATGCGCGTCTATTCCGGCGTCGGCTGCAGCGGCGGCGATTGTCGCTGGCTCGTCGATCAGTTCACCGGCAAACCCACGCACCTGAATTGCGCGCAGCAGCGTCTGCTGGTGGCCTGGGGAGTTAAGCCGCGCTGCGACGACGGCGCGGCAGGCCGGCAGCGTTGCGCTAAGCCGTTCGCGCTCGTTGGTGTAGATCGGCATTCCGTGAGCGGCAGCGATCTGCTTCGCACCGGCGGCCATTATTTCCGTCGTATGTCCCTTCGCCTCAAATTCGGCGGGGTCTTCGGCGATGCCAACCATCACAAGCTCCCAGGCCGCGTGGTCGCCGTAGAGCCACTCGATCTTGCGCCGGAAGGGCTCAGCCGAGAAGGCCCATGGGCAGCCCGGGTCAGTGAAGAGCGAGATCTCGAGCATCGCGACTGGGGTCAGTCCCGAGTCAGGCGCTTGTAGCTGATTCGGTGAGGCCGGTCGGCTTCGTCGCCGAGCAGCTCGTGGCGGTGCTCCTCGTAGGCCTCGAAGTTGCCTTCGAACCAAGTCACCTGCGAATCCCCTTCAAAGGCGAGAACGTGAGTCGCGACGCGATCGAGGAACCAGCGATCGTGGGAGATCACGACTGCGCAGCCGGCGAAGCTCAGCAGCGCCTCTTCGAGCGCGCGCAACGTGTCGACATCAAGGTCGTTGGTCGGCTCGTCGAGCAGCAGCAGGTTGCCGCCGCTCTTCAGCACCTTCGCGAGGTGGAGGCGGTTGCGTTCCCCGCCTGAGAGCGTGCCGACCTTCTTCTGCTGGTCGGAGCCCTTGAAGTTGAATGATGAGGTGTAGGCGCGCGAGTTCATTTCACGCTCGCCGACCATGATCTGCTCGTCGCCGCCGCTGATCTCCTCCCAGACAGTCTTGTTGTCGTCGAGCGCGTCGCGACTCTGGTCGACGGCGGCGACCTGCACCGTTTCGCCGATCTTCAGCTCGCCGGCGTCGGGCTGCTCCTCGCCGGTGATCATCTTGAAGAGCGTCGTCTTGCCGGCGCCGTTGGGGCCGATCACGCCGACGATTCCACCGGGCGGCAGCGAGAAGCTGAGATCCTCGATCAGCAGCTTGTCGCCAAAGCCCTTCTTCAGATCCTTCGCTTCGACAACAACGCCGCCGAGCCTAGGGCCAGCCGGAATGTGGATCTGAACTTGATCGAGCTGTACCGCCGACTCCTGCGCCAGCAGTTCCTCGTAGTTGGAAATTCTCGCCTTGGCCTTCTTGCGGCGACCTTTGGGATTCTCGCGGACCCACTCCAGCTCTGAGTTGATCGTCTTCTGGCGCGCTTTCTCCTGTTTTCCTTCCTGCATCAGGCGGGCCTGCTTCTGCTCCAGCCAGCTTGAGTAGTTGCCCTCGTAAGGGAGGCCGCGGCCGCGGTCGAGTTCGAGGATCCAACCGGCGACGTTGTCGAGGAAGTAGCGATCGTGGGTAACGGCCACGACGGCGCCCTTGTATTCGGCGAGGTGGCGCTCGAGCCAGCCGACCGACTCAGCGTCGAGATGGTTGGTCGGCTCGTCGAGCAGCAATAGGTCGGGGGCCGTCAGCAGAAGCCGGCAGAGCGCCACGCGCCTGCGTTCGCCGCCCGAGAGCTTCGTCACATCAGCGTCGCTTGGCGGCAGCCGCAGGGCGTCCATCGCGTACTCAAGCTGCGTGTCGAGGCTCCACGCATCGGCGGCGTCGATCTTTGCCTGCAGAGCGCCGAACTCCTCAGCCGTCTCGTCCGAATAGTTGGCGGCAAGCTCGTTGAAGCGGTCGAGCAACGCTCGCGTTTCAGCGACCGCTTCCTCAACATTTCCCTTGACGTCCTTCTCAGGGTCGAGCTGCGGCTCTTGCTCTAGCAGGCCGACGCTGGCACCGGGCGCGAGCTCGGCGTCACCGCGGTAGTCCTCGTCCTGGCCAGACATGATCTTCAGCACGCTCGATTTTCCGGCGCCGTTGTAGCCGAGCACGCCGATCTTTGCGCCCGGGTAGAAGGAGAGCGAAACGTCGCTGAGAACCGTC
>JBIHZY010000119.1:0-5753 GCA_044240185.1 Solirubrobacteraceae bacterium | reverse complement strand
GTTAGTTCGATCCGGCAAGTGCCAGAAGTGCCGCGCCGAGCGCGCCACCATCATCGCCAAGTTCGGTCGCCAGCAATGCCGGCGGCGCCTCCTTGCGGAACAGGTGCTTGGCGGTCTCACTCTCGAACTGAGCTTGGCGATCGCTGAAGAAGCGCTCGCCCATACCGCCACCGATTACGACGGCCGGAACGTCGAGCAGGTTGACTGTCGAACCAATCCCCGCCGAGATCGCTGCAATCGCGCGATCGACTGCCTTGGAGGCAAGCTTGTCGTCGTTGCGAATGCCCTTTGCCCAGATCCCGCTCGTGAACGACTCGCGCTCGCGGTGCTTCATGATCTTGACGAGGTCGGTCTTCTTGCCCTTCTTGCGCTGCTTGCGGACCCAGGCCTCCATGTCGCGTCGCCCAGCATAAGCCTCAACGCAGCCACGATTACCGCAGCCGCACTTCGCGCCGCCAAGGTCGATCACCATGTGGCCAAATTCACCTGCGTAGCCGCGTCCATCCCACTGACGACGGTCGATAATCAGGCCGCCGCCGACGCCGGTTCCCCACCAAACGCCGAGCAGAGAGTCGTAAGGGCGGCCTGCGCCGAGCTTGTACTCCGCGTTGACTGCCACGCTGACGTCGTTGCCGAGCCGCACCGGAAGGTTTCCGAAGCGCTGCGAAAGCACGCCGCCGAGCGGGAACGGTTCGATCCAGTCAGGAAGGTTGCTGGCGTTGGCGACTGTGCCAGCGGCTTGGTCTACCGACCCGGGCGAACCGACGCCAATCCCCTTCAGGTCTTTTGCGTCAGCGCCAGCCTGGCCGAGCGCGTCATCAATGTTGGTCGCGATCTGATCAGCGACGGCCTGCGGGCCTCCCACATGCGGGGTCGCAGCGCGCGAGCGGGCAAGAATCTTGTTGCTGCCGTCAACGATGACGACGAGGATCTTGGTGCCGCCTAGGTCAACGCCGGCGCGCAGTTCTCCGGGCGCCCCAACCGCAGCTGGCCTTGTCGTCGCGGCAGGGGCTGGGACCCCAGCTGCCGGAGTGGTTGGATCCTTCTCACGGGAACGTCGACGCAGTGGCATTTATTAGGCCTTTCCGTATACAGGGATATGGGCACCGCTTGTGGCGGCAAAATCTGAACTGCAGAGGTCAAAGATTGTCGCACCGATCTGCGCTGCTGTCACCCAATTGGTTGGATCGGCATCAGGCATTGCAGCGCGGTTCCCGGGCGTGTCGATCGTTGACGGAAGTACAGCGTTGGTGCGAATGCCGTCGGCGTGGTACTCGACGTGGAGCGCATCGACGAGCCCGAGCACGGCGCGTTTGGCCGTTGCGTAGGCGGCGCCACCAGAGAATGGTTCAAGCGCGGTTCGCGAGGAGACGCAGACGATTGCGCCCTCACCGGCCGCCAACATTGCTGGGATTCCAGCGGCTGAAACGAGCCAAGCCGGCGTCAGGTTGATCCGCAGCTGCGCCTCGAGCTCGGAGACGTTTGTTTCGTGCACGCGCCCGCCGGCCGCGAAACCGCCGACAAGATTGACAATGGCGCGCAGATCAGGACCAGCCTCTTTGGCCAATCCGGCAACAGCCTGCTCGTCGAAAAGATCTGCTTGAACGAGCACAAGGTTGTCGTTGCGCTCGACGCGCTCGAGTTCCGCTTCGTTGACCCAAGGAACGATTACGCGCCAGTCGCCAGCGATGAAGCGCTCGACAACGGCGGCGCCTAGGCCACCAGTTCCGCCGGTAATTATCGCTGTCTGTTGCATCTGTCAGATAACTCTCGCCTGAAGCGACCATCAGCCTATGCGAATTGCCCCTCTCCCGTCCGAAACCGTCCCTACCGTTGCCGACGTGCTGCTTAGTGAATTCAGCGATGGCGATGATCTTGACCAGGTGCTTCTGGTGCGCAGCGCTGAACTCCGAGATAAGAAGGCAGGGGGCTCTTTCCTCAGGCTCTCATTGGGGGATCGCAGCGGCGCTCTGACGGGGATGGTTTGGGACAACTACGACGAGGCGCTCGAACTCTGCAAGCCCGGTTCGCCGGTCCGTGTTCGCGCCCGTTTTGAAGTCAACCCTAAGTACGGCCCGCAACTGAAGCTCTACGACTTGCTCGAAGCGGAAGCCGGCAGTTATGACGAGGCCGACCTGCTCGACGGCCCGCCGCGCGATGCGGCGACGATGGAAGCCGACCTTCGCGAGCTGACCGCAACGGTTCAGGATCCTTACCTGCAGCAGCTACTGGGCCGGATCATCGGGCCAGAGGCCCCGACCTGGGAGCGCTACCGCGACGCGCCGGCGGCAAAGTACTTCCACCAGGCTTACGCGCACGGACTGCTCGAACATTCGCTGACAGTCGCGCAGGCAGTTAGTGCCAACAGCGCGATCTTTCCGGGCGTTAATCGCGACATTGCGGTTACCGGGGCGCTGCTGCACGACATCGGCAAGCTCCAGGCCTACGGCGAGGTCGACGGCATCATCGACCTAACCGACGCTGGCCGCTTGCAAGGCGAGATTCCACTCGGCTACGCGCTCGTGCGCGACCAGATCAGCGAGATCGCTGACTTCCCGCCGGAGCTCGCCTCCGCAATCGAACACATCGTCCTCAGCCACCACGGCTCGCTCGAGCACGGCAGCCCGGTCGTTCCAGCGACGCGCGAAGCAACGCTCGTGCACATGATGGACAACCTCGGTGGCCGGCTCGGAAGCTTCGACCGGATTGAGAAAGAGCTCGCCCCTGGCGCCGAGTGGTCGAGCTTCGACCGTGCGATCGGCGGCGGCGCCTACTTCGGCCCACGCAGCTCAGACGAGCCTCGCCGCGCCGCGGCCTGAGCCGTCCGAGCCCCGCTTACTAGCGAAAATGGGCGCAAACTGCGGCGAAAGTTCGATCCGTGATGACGACCGGTGCGGTCGGTCAATAGGGTGACGCGCTGATGGCAAAAGACACAGAAAAGCTGATCCGCCAGCTCTCGTTGATCTCGTACCTGATGGCCGAGCGCCGCCCGGTAACGGCCCTTGAGATCCGCCGCGACGTTGAGGGCTACAGCGGAATGAACGAGGACGCATTTGCGCGGCGCTTCTACGCCGACCGCGCCGAGCTCGACTCGCTTGGCATTCAACTGACCGTTGACCGCCCCGCCGACGGAGCCGCCGAGCAGGAGAACTACTCGCTGCGGCCCGAGAACTTCCACCTTCCAGCAATCGAATTCACCGACGATGAGTTGGCCGCGCTCCAATTCGCGCTCAGCCTGCTCGACGGCGAATTCGCCTACGCCGAACCGCTGCGGCTCGCGCTGCAGCAGATCACTTGGGGCCGCCCAAGCCCGCTCGAAGCTCCCGACCAACGTTCGCTGGCGCTTGGCATCACGGCCTCAGCCGGTGGCCACGAACTCTCAGGCCGGCTAGCGAAGATCGAGACGGCGATCTTCCGCCACAAGACGATCACCTTCGAGTACTTCACAATCGCCCGCGACGAAGTTGGCTCGCGCAAGGTTGACCCCTACCACCTGCTTTTCCGCGGCAGCCAGTTCTACCTGCTCGGCTACTGCCACGACCGCGAAGCGATCCGCGTCTTCCGCCTAACGCGAATCCAAGGCAAGGTCGCCTACGCAACGAAGGCCGAGCACGACTTCAAGCGGCCCGACGACTTCGATCCACGCGCCTACGCCAAGCGCGCAGACTGGCAGTTTGGTGAGGAGCAGGGCGTCGCAGAGATTCTCGTATCCGAACGGCTCGCCTGGCAGGTTGAGCGCCACTTCGGCCGCTTCGGTGAGATCCGCAAGGCCGACAGTGAGAACGAAATGCTCTTCACAACCCCTTACGCCTCATCGCGAATGGTCATCTCGTTCGTTCTCGGCCTTGGCGAGCACGCTCGCATTGCCGGGCCGCCGGAGCTGGTTGCGGAGACGGAAGAGCGAATCGCACTGATTCAGCAACGCCACGACGGTGAGTTGGAGCTCGCCGACGCGCTCCCAAGCACGGCCGCCGACGGTGAGGACGGAGCAGAGGCTGAAGAGATCGATACGCGCCCCGACGTCGCGATCCGTCCAGAGCGCTTCGCGCGGCTAGTAACGCTGGCTTCGATCCTGATCAGCTCCGGCCGCGCCGGCGCAACACTTCAAGCGACCGACGTCTGCGAGCAGGTCCAGATCACGCGCGAGGAGCTGGCTGAGGACATCGCCGTGCTCAACGTCGTCAACTTCGGCGGCGGCTCATACGTGCTCTACGCCGAACTGGCCGAGGACGGAACGATCGAAGTTGACCCCGAGCCTTACGCCGACAACTTCGACCGCCCAGCGCGGCTACTGCCGGTAGAGGCGAAGGCTTTGATCGCCGCGATCGACTTGATCGGTGACCACATGCCGGAAGGAACGCTGACCAGCGCGCGCGAGAAGATCGTCGCCGCGCTCGGCGCCGACCCACTCGAGCAGGGGCTGCAGGTTGCCGATGGAGGCGCCGACGATTCGCAGGTCGCGCGCGTCGTCTCCAAGGCGATCGCCGCAGGCAAGATGCTCAAACTCGATTACTACAAGCCCAATGAGGACGAGTTTACGGAGCGCGTCGTTGAGCCTTACGCGCTCGTCAACGGCCGCGAGGGCTGGTACGTCGCTTCGTTCGACCCGGAGCGCGACGATGTTCGCCACTTCCGCCTCGATCGTGTGCGCCACGCCTCGGTCAGCCGCAAGCAGTTCAAGCGTCGCCCGGAGGTAAACCCATCAGCTGACGTAGAAGGCTGGCCAAAGACCGGTGAGCTACCGGCCTCGAACACGGCGCTGATTTGGATCTCGCCCGAGCGCGCTCGCTGGGCTCGCGAGGAGAGCACCGTCGTTGAAGAGCTCGCCGATGGCGCAGTCCTGATTGAGACGACCTACGCCGGCCGTGACTGGCTAGTGCGCGAGGTACTCAAAGAGGCCGGCGACGCGGCAGTGATCAAGCCGGTCGCAGCGCGCAAAGCCGTACTCAGCGCCGTTCGCAAGCTCCGCACCGCCGCGCGCGCGTAAACTTCTGCTCTATGGCAAGCCGCCGCGAACAGATCCGTATGAACGACGAGGAGGTTGTCGAGTTTCTCGATCAGGAGAAGACGATGATCTGCGCGACCAACGGCGTCAGCGGTTGGCCGCACCTGATGCCGCTCTGGTTCGTCGTCCGCAGCACCGGGCCTGAAGCTGCGCCCGAACTGTGGGCCTGGACCTTCGCCAAATCGCAGAAAACGAAGAATCTTGAGCGCGACTCGCGTGCGTCGGTGCAGATTGAGGCCGGCGAGGAATATCAAGTGCTGCGCGGCGTGATGTTTGAGACTGAGGTAGTGATCCACCGCGAAGTTGACGACGTGCTCGCGGTTGGGATGGAGATCTTTGCGCGCTACACGCCAGGGCTCGAAGAGGGCCTCAGCGAAGAGGTCACGGAGATGGTTCGCGGCCAGGCGGCAAAGCGCGTCGCCTTCCAGTTTGTTGAGCAGCGGCGGGTCAGCTGGGACCACCGCAAGCTCGACGGCGTCTATTAAGCCCCCGCGCGGGTAGCCTGCGGCTAATGGAACAGCTCAAGGGCCTAATTCTCTCCGGCGGCAAAGGCACGCGCCTGCAGCCGATCACCTTCACCAGCGCCAAGCAGCTGGTGCCGGTAGCCAACCGCCCGGTGCTGTTCTACGGGATCGACGCGATGGCCAGCGCTGGGATCAAGGAGATCGGAATCATCATCGCTCCCGAGACCGGCGACGAGATCCGCGAGATGGTCGGTAGCGGCGATCAGTTCGGCGTAAACGTGACC
>JBIHZY010000118.1:0-5809 GCA_044240185.1 Solirubrobacteraceae bacterium | reverse complement strand
AGCGGATCGACGCCAACGAGGCTGAGCGGCTCGGAATCGTCAACAAGGTCGTTCCGCTGGATCAGTTCGATGAGGCGGTAGGCGAGTGGGCGGCGAAGTTGGCTTCGAAGTCGCCGCTGCTGATGCGGATGGGCAAGGACGCAATCTGGAAGCAGCAGGACCTAGACCTAATTGAGGCGCTCGACTTCCTCCGTGGCCAGCTCGGTGAGGCGCTCGGCACCGAGGACGTTCGCGAAGGCGTAAGCGCCTTTTTCGAAAAGCGCGAGCCGCAGTGGAAGGGTCGCTGAAGTGGCGAGCGGCGCCGTAGTACGGTCTGATCAATGACGACTGGTGATGCTGAAGAGACCGCTGGGATTCTGCGCCCGCTAGTCGAAGAGCTCGCTGCCCGCCGCGAGCAAGCAATGCTCGGTGGGGGCCAGGAGAAGATTGACCGCCAGCACGAAGCGGAGAAGCTGACTGCTCGCGAGCGGATCGCTCTACTCGTGGACGAACGAACCTTTGTTGAGCAAGGGATCCACGGCGGAATTCACTACTCCGTCCGCGGCCTCGAGGACAAGGACGCTCCTGCCGACGGCGTTATCTGCGGCTACGGCAAGGTCGATGGCCGGATGGTCGCGATCTGCGCCTACGACTTCACCGTGATGGCCGGTTCGATGGGAATGACCGGCGAGATCAAGGTCGGTCGCCTGCGCGCGCTGGCGCTGACGAAGCGGATTCCGTTCATCTGGCTGCTTGATTCGGCTGGAGCGCGAATTCAGGAGGCCGTCGGCTCGCTCTTCGCCTCTTCTGGCCATCTCTTCCGTGAACAGGTCGTGATGAGCGGAGTGATTCCTCAGGTCGCAGCCTTGATGGGGCCCTGCTCGGCAGGCACGGCCTACATCCCGGCGCTCGCCGACTTCGTGCCGATGGTCAAAGGCCGCGGCTCGATGGCGCTCGCCGGGCCGCACCTCGTCCGCGCCGCCGTTGGTGAGGACGTAACCCAGGAGGAACTTGGCGGCTCACGGATCCACTGCCGTAAGTCGGGAGTTGGTGACCTTGAGGTTGAGTCCGACGAGGCCTGCATCGAGGCGATTAAGCAGTACCTCTCCTACATGCCGACAAATTGCGAAGAGGCGCCGCCGGTTAAGGAGTGCACCGACCCGATTGAGCGCGCCGAAGAGGCGCTGCTTGACGCGCTGCCGGAATCGAACCGCAAGCCGCACGATATGTACAACGTGATCGCCCAGATCGTTGATGACGGTGAGTGGTTTGACATGAAGCCGCAGTTCGCGAAGACGATCATCACCTGCTTCGCGCGCTTCGGCGGTCGCCCGGTCGGAATCGTCGCCAACCAGCCGCGCCACCTCGGCGGCATCCTCGACAACGATTCGGCCGACAAAGCCGCCCGTTTCGTCAACCTTTGCAACGCCTTCGGTATTCCGCTGCTCTTCCTGATGGACGTGCCGGGCTTCATGGTCGGCACCAAGGTTGAGGCCGATGGGATCATCCGCCACGGAGCGAAGATGCTTTACGCCGTCTCCAACGCAACGGTGCCGAAGATCACGGTGATCATCCGCAAGGCCTACGGCGCCGGCTACTTCGTGATGAACGGCAGCGCCTTCGAGCCTGACGTGATCGTCGCCTGGCCGAGCGCTGAGATCAGCGTGATGGGGGCCGAGGGCGCAGTTGAGATCGTGATGCGCCGCCAAGTCGAGGAGGCCGACGATCCGGAAGCCAAGAAGAAAGAGCTGATCGCCGGCTACCAGAGCCTGATCGACGTTTACATCGCCGCCAAGAGCGGCATGATTGATGACGTGATCGATCCGCGCCAAACTCGAGAGGTTGTCTGCCGCGGTTTTGAGATGGCCTCAACTAAGCGTGTTGAGCGCCCCTGGAAGCGCCAAGGCGTGGTACCGGTCTAACTATGGCTGCTTCGGAGCTTCCAGTCGTAGGTCATTGGATCGGCGGCAAGCCCGATTCGGGAACCGCGGACCGATTTGGTGACGTCTTCGACCCAGCGACCGGCGCCGTCCAGCGCCAGGTAGCGCTCGCCAACGAGGCCGACGTGGACCGCGCCGTACTCGCAGCCCGCGCCGCCTTCCCGGCTTGGGGCGGGGCATCTCTGGCGAAGCGCCACGCCGTGATGTTTGCCTTCCGTGAGCTGCTCTTTGCGCGCGCCGATGAGCTCGCAGCGATCGTCACCTCTGAGCACGGCAAGACGCTTGATGACGCTCGCGGCGAGGTTCAGCGCGGCCTCGAAGTTGTCGAGTTCGCCTGCGGCATCGCCCACCTGATGAAGGGCGAGGCCAGCGAGCAGATTTCCACCCGCGTTGATTCGGCCAGTTACCGCCAGCCGCTCGGCGTCGTCGCTGGAATCACGCCGTTCAACTTCCCGACGATGGTGCCGATGTGGATGTTCCCGATTGCGCTGGCCTGCGGCAACTCGTTCATCCTCAAGCCGAGCGACCGCGACCCGTCGGCCTCGCTGCTTCTGGCAGAGCTGCTGGCCGAAGCCGGGCTCCCTGAAGGCGTCTTCAGCGTCGTCCAAGGCGACAAGGACGCCGTAAACGCGCTGCTCGTTCACCCGGAGATCGATGCGATCTCGTTCGTCGGTTCAACGCCGATCGCCCGCCACATTTACGAGACGGCAACTGCTCACGGTAAGCGCGTGCAGGCGCTGGGCGGGGCCAAGAACCACGCGCTGGTGCTGCCTGACGCCAACATCGAGGTCGCCGCTGATGCGATCGCTTCTGCCGCCTTCGGCAGCGCAGGCCAGCGCTGCATGGCAATTTCAGCAGCCGTTAGCGTTGGCGAGGAGACTGCGGCGGCGCTGAGCGCGGCGATCGCTGAGCGCGCCCGCGCGCTGAAGGTTGGCCCGGGGAACGCAGCCGGCACTGAGATGGGGCCGGTAATCACTTCGCAGGCGCGCGAGCGCGTTGCCTCCTACGTCGACGCTGCCGCCGGCGAAGGCGCCGACGTTGTCGTTGACGGCCGCGAGCTGAGTGTTGATGGGGAGGGCTTCTTCATCGGTCCGAGCGTGATCGACGCTGTTACGACCGAGATGAGCGTTTACCGCGACGAGGTATTCGGGCCGCTGCTGGTGATGCTGAAGGCCGACTCGTTCGACGCCGGCCTTGACCTGATCAACGCCAACCCATACGGCAACGGCGCCGCAATCTTCACGGCAGACGGCGGTGCGGCGCGCGAGTTCCGCAGCCGCGTGCAGGCCGGAATGGTCGGCGTCAACGTGCCGATCCCGGTGCCAATGGCTTACTTCTCGTTTGGTGGCTGGAAGGACTCGCTCTTCGGCGACCTTCACGTTCACGGCCGCGAAGGTGTGCTCTTTTACACCCGCGGCAAGGTCGTCACCGAGCGCTGGCCGCAGCGGGCGCAAGGCGTCGATTACGGCTTCCCAACGCAGTCTTAGGGGCGCGATGTCAAAAGAAGATCCAGTCGTAATCACCTGCGCGATCTCCGGCGCGATTGCTAACCGCGATCAGTGCCCGGCGATTCCCTACAGGCCCGAGGAATACGGCGCAGAGGCGAAGCGGATCGTTGACGAAGGCGGCGTGATGATTCACATCCACGCGCGTAATCCGGAAGGAATTCCTTCCTACGAGATTGAGGATTTTGCCGCGATCACGGAGGCGATCCGCGGAAGCGTCGACGACGTAATCATCAACTACTCGACCGGCACGGTCGGCGTTCCACTTGAGAAGCGCGTCGCCTACCTCGAGGCGCTGAAGCCTGAAGTCGCGGCGCTGAACATGGGTTCGATGAACTACGCGAAGTACTCAAAGTCGCGTAAGGAGTTCGTCTTCAAGACCGTCTTTGAGAACTCGTTTGACGAGATCATCGAGCTGCTGACGGCGCTGAACGCCAATGGGATTAAGCCCGAGCATGAGTGCTTCGACATTGGCCACATCGGCAGCCTCCACCCGCTCGTTGACATGGGTCTCTTGAAGAAGCCGCTGCACATCGACTGCGTGATGGGCGTGCTCGGCGGGATTCCTGCCAGTAAGAGCAACATGGCGGCGATGGTCGACAACATGCCCGAGCAGAGCCACTGGGGCGTGGTTGGAGTTTCACGCGATCAGTGGATGCTGGTTGAGGCTGCGCTCGACCTTGGCGGCTCGATCCGCGTTGGACTTGAAGACAACCTCTACCTGCCGAGCGGCGAGATGGCCGCTTCGAACGGCGAGCTGGTCGCTGTTGCGCGGCAGATGACCGAGGCCGCAGGCCGTCGCCCAGCGACGGTTGCTGAGGCACGTGGGCTGCTCGGGATCACGGCGCCCGTCGCGTAGAGTTAAGCGATGGCACTACCGCTCGAAGATCTCCGCGTTCTTGACCTCTCCCGGCTACTTCCGGGCCCGTTCTGCTCGCTGCTGCTGGCCGATTGCGGTGCCGACGTGATCAAGGTCGAGGACACCGGCATGGGCGACTATGCGCGCTGGTCGCCGCCGTTCCATGAGGGCGTTGAGAAATCGGCAAGCGGCGCACTTTTCCTCGCGCTCAATCGCAACAAGCGCTCGATCCGCGTCAACCTCAAGAACGACGAAGGCCGCGAGCTGCTGCTGAAGCTGGCGCAGGACGCCGACATCGTGCTCGAATCATTCCGTCCCGGTGTGCTCGACCGCCTCGGGGTCGGCTACGAAGCTTTGAAGGCAGTCAACCCGGGGATCGTCTACTGCGCGATCAGCGGCTACGGCCAGGACGGCCCTTACGCCCAGCGCGCCGGCCATGACATGAACTATTTGGCAACAGCCGGGCTGCTGGGGCTAACCGGCGACGTTGGCGGGCCGCCGGTGCAGTCGGCAGCGCAGATCGCTGACATCGGCGCCGGCTCGCTGATGGCCGCCTTCGCGATCCTCGCCGCGATCCGCGAGCGCGACCGCTCCGGCGAAGGGCAGTCGATCGACATCTCGATGACCGACGGTTCACTGGCTTGGATGGTGATGCCTTCGGCGGTGGCGCTCGCCGGTGGCAAGCCGCCGCGGCGCGGCGAAGGCGAGCTGGCCGGGGGGCTGGTCTGTTACCGCCCTTACGAATGCAAAGACGGTTGGGTATCGATGGGCGCGCTGGAGCCGAAGTTCTGGAAGCTCTGGTGCGAAGGAACCGGCCACGAAGAGCTGATCGAAAAGCAGTTCGAGCGAGCTGGGAGCGAAGCCCACAAGCAGGTTGCCGCGGTCTTCATGGAGCGAACGCGCGCAGAGTGGGGCGAGTTTGGAGCCAAGTACGACTGCTGCGTCGAGCCGCTGCTGGAGGTTGAGGAGGCGCTCGAATCGGAGCTCTTCAAGGCGCGCGGCATGGTCACCGGCCTAACTCAGCCGGGCGCCGTCAATCCTGTCCGCACCGTCGCCAGCCCGCTCGCCTTCTCGCGCACGCCGGTCGACAACGACCGCCTGCCAGCGCCATCGCTTGGAGAGCACACGCACGAAGTTCTCGCCGCTGCCGGTTACGACGCCGAGCAGGTCGCCGCACTTGAAGCCAGCGGCGCAATTGGCGGCGTCAGCGACGCCAGCGGCTCGTTCCTTAGCTGAATAGAGCTACCAGCGTGCGCTGTGGCGTTCCATCACGCCGAAGCCGCTCGCCAGCTCGACGCCGCCAGGGAGCGTGCCGGAGAAGGTGCCGAACGGTTGGCGGTAGTCGCTGGCAAAAACCTTTAGGTCGTCGCTGTTGGCGCGCTCGGCCTCGGCGCTGAAGCTCAGCGATTCGCCGTGGCCAGGGAAGGTGACGCCGCTGAGGTCGGAGCGGAAGTCGGCCGCTGGCAGCTCGCTCGCATCTCCGTCGACCCACACGGTCCTCTCGCTGCCGCTTGGCGCGTCGTGAA
>JBIHZY010000117.1:0-5853 GCA_044240185.1 Solirubrobacteraceae bacterium | reverse complement strand
AGTTGGAGCAGAGCGCCACCGGCACGCCGGCTTCAGAGAGCGCGCTGAGTAGCGCAACCGCGCCCGGCATCGGCTCGCAGCCGCTCTCAAGCGCTACGTAGACAAGCCGGTTCATCTCCTCGACTAGCGCAGGCCCTTCCTCGTCGGGGCGGCCTAGCTCGCGGGCTAGGATCGTCGCGGCGTGCGGGCCGGAGTTGCCGAGCAGGGCAATCTTGTGCTCGTCGTTGAATTCGATTCCGTGGGCGGCGAAGAGCTTCTGCTCGGACTGCGTCCACAGCTCCTCGCTGTCGAGAGTCAGTCCATCGTTGTCGAAGATCACTGCTGCGGGAAGAGTCATCGGCGGATCATCCCGATTACGACGGCGGCGGGGCTCACAGCTCGGCCAGTGCGGCAAGGACCTCTTCGTCATGCGTCTTCGGCGAGGCCTTCTCGATCACATGGCGCACTGTGCCCTTACCGTCGATGATGAAGGTCGCTCGCAGCGCGCCCCAGTACTTCTTGCCGTACATCGACTTCTCGGCCCAGACGCCGTACTTCTCGCAGACGGCGTGGTCCTCGTCGGCCAGCAGCGTGAAGTTGAGCTTCTGCGCGTCGTGGAATTTCTTAACCTTTGCGACCGAGTCAGGGGAGACGCCGATCACGCGCACGCCTTGCTTCTTGTAGTCCTTCAGGTGGTCGCGGACGCCGCAGGCCTGCGTCGTGCAGCCCGGCGTTGAGGCCTTCGGATAGAAGTAGAGCACGACGGTTTCGCCCTTAAGTTCGCTCAGCGAAAGCTGCTCGCCGTTCTCGTCGGGAAGTTTGAAGGCCGGTGCTTTCTTGCCGCTCACGATCATCTTCTTCTGCTCCTTGTTGTCGGTCGTCTGATTGAAGCAGGCGTATGGGGGGTGAAGTTTGCTCGCTGATGCCTAAAGCTTGCGTGACCCCGATCCGTTCGATCGTCTTCTCGCTCGCCGCGCTGACGACACTGCTCGCAATGTTGGTCTTCGCTACCGGTGCACACGCCGGTAGTTATGAGGTGCGCGCCTGCGATAGCAGCGGGGTCAACCGCTCATTTGTCTCCGTCGGCTCGTCGATGGTTGCTGCGAACGGCTCCTGCGGAGCAGCCCCGCTGCTGGGAATGCAGGTCCGCAATGGGCTTGGGCCTGGCACCGCTGACCCCTTCACCTGGGGTGCACTTGAGGCCGTTGCTCCGGCCGGCAGTGTGATCACCGGGCTGCGAGCGAGAGCGACCGCGTACGACCAGAAAGCCGGCGCCAACCTTGACGGCTGGCGCGCCGGGATCGCCGATGACAGCGGCTACCGCTGGTGCGGTATCCCCTCGCCCTGTGCCTGGAGTGGCGCGCCAAGCCTGCCGATTGCGCTCGACGGGCTTTCGACGACGCGGCTGCGCCTGTTGGTGATCTGCGCGCTTGGCAGCGGTTGCCGCCGCAACGCGGTTCAAGCGACGACGACGCTAAGCGACGTGATTCTCCGGATTCGCGATGATCAGGCCCCCACAATCAGCGCGATGCGCGGCGCGTTGGCATCGGGTGACAGCTGGGTCACGGGCTCGATCCCTAGCGGATTCGACGCCAGCGATCCTGCGGGGATTCGAACTTCCAGCGTCAGTGTCGATGGCACGACGCTGGGCGGTGGCGAGCACCTCTGCGATCAGTACTCGATGTCGCCCTGCCCAAACGGCGGCGCCGAAACGACGATCGACACGCGACAGCTAAGCGACGGCGCCCACAGCGTGCTCGCTCGCGCCGTCGATGCGGCTGGTAACGCGGCGGATCAGCAGGCGCAGGTCAGGGTCGACAACACTGCGCCGGTCGTCGCGCGGCCGGAGCGCAGCGGCGGTGGCGGCTGGAGCGCGGACGCAAATCCAGCGCTCCTGGTCGACGCCAGCGACGGCGCGGGCGGTTCGGGCGTGAGCTCGCTTGGGTGGGAGCTTTGCCGCACCGACGGCAGCGACTGCCGTTCCGGTACCGCGATTCCGACCCCGGCGCTCAGCCTCAACTTGCCGGCCGCCGGCGAGTGGCATGCGCGCGTCACCGCCAGCGACGCGCTGCGAGCAGGGCAGCCAAGCGCTTGGTCGCCGCCACTTCGTTACGACCCGCTCGTGCCTGGCGCATCCCAGCTCGCCGGAGCGAGACGTTGGAGCGACGGGAGAACACAGGCCTCGGTCCAGCTAGCGCCCTCGCAGGCAGCACCGCAGGGCCCCTCAGGGATTGCTGGCTATGCGGTGACCCGGGACGGCAGTGCTCCCGGCTCGGCGCCGAGCGTCGGCGGCGAGAAGGCGACGTTTAGCCTCGGCGAGCTGGCGGAAGGCACGACGACCGTCACTGCGAGGGCGATCAGCGGCGCAGGGGTAGCGGCCAGCGAGCTTGGCCGCGCCGAAGTGGGGATCGACCGCAGCGCGCCGGCACTGACGTTGGCGCCGGCGGCGGGCGAGCAGCCGCGCCGCGAGGAGTGGTTCCCGAAGCCAATTGAGCTGCTGGCGAAAGCGACCGACCAAGCCGCGCTTTCTGGGATGACCGCTGCGCCCGAGGCCGAGCCGCTAGAGAACGGCGGCTACGTCGAATACCAGGTCGATGATGGGCCGCCGCAGCGCGTACGCGGCGCCAATGCCTCGATCAGCTTGGCTGACGACGGCATCCATGCCGTTAGCGCCCGCGCCGTCGACGTCGCAGGAAACGCGAGCGCGCCGCAGACCGTCAGCTACCGGATTGACAGCCATCGCCCGACCGGCTCGCTCACGCATCCCGCAGCGAGCGACCCGCGCCGCCTAACCGCCGCCGTTGACGAGGGCTGCATCGCGTCGGCAGTACTTGAGCTGCGCCGTGTTGGCGAGCGTAATTGGGAGTACATCGAAGGCCACGCCGAGTCACGCGCAGTCTCCGGCCTCGTTGCCGATGATTCCCTGCCGGCTGGCGAGTACCAAGCGCGCTTCCGCGTCGTTGACTGCGCCGGAAACGAGGGGATGGTGACTCAGTTTGCCGACGGCTCGCCGGGCCTGATCACACTGCCTCTGCGGATGCACCCGACGCTGCGCGCCTCGCTGCCGCATTCCCGTGGCTCAGCGAAAGATCAGCTGACCGTCGCGCTGGGCAAGAAGGCGACGGTGGAGGGTCTGCTGATCGACAGCCGCGGCCTGCCAATGGTTGGAACCGACGTTGAGCTGCGAGAGCGCGTCGGCAGCGGCGCCTGGCGCTCTCGGGCGGCGCGGACAAGCAATCGCGACGGCCGCGTGCGCATAACGTTCACGCCCAGCACCAGCAGGGCGCTGCAGCTGGTCGCTGAGCAGAGCATCACTAGTACCGGCGCGGCCAGCAATCAGCTCCGAATTGACGTGCCGGCGGTGGTCACAATCCACGTCGCTCGCCGCTCCCTGCGCAACGGCCAGGCAGCCCGTTTCTCTGGCCGGCTTGCTGGCGGCAACCTGCCGAAGAAGGGCCGCGAGATTGAGCTACAGGGCTATAACCCGCTGCGCCGCGTGTGGCAGCCGGTCAGGACCGAAGGGCTGCGCTGCGACCGTTACGGCCGTTGGCGCTCGAGTTATCGCTTCACAGCGACGATCGGCCGAACAGTCACCTACCGCTTCCGCGTTCGCGTAGCGCCGCGGCCCGACCATCCGTTCGCCCAAGGTCACAGCCGCAGCGTTGCGGTCAGAGTTCACGGATAGCGCGCGCCGGTCGCGCGCTGGCTACTTAGGCTGCGTCGTGCAGCGCGTTGATGCGCTCGAGCGTCGCGAGGCGCGAGAGTGCGCGCTTCTCGAGCCGCTGCGCTTCAGCGGTGCTGACGCCGAGGCGACGGCCTGCCTGCGCAGTCGTGTGCGGCGACTCGCCGCTGCGACCAAAGCGAAGCTCAATCATCTGGCGCTCAGCGATCGGAAGCTCTTCGAGCGCACGGTCGATCTGCTCTGAGACGTCATCGTCGCCGACCTGCTCTTCAGGCGTCGGTGCGTCGCTGTCGAGCAGCTCGCCAAGGCTCGCTGAATCGTCCTCGCCGACGCGGGCGTCGAGGCTCGCGGGCTTCGTGTCAAGCTTGCGCAGGCGTTCAACTTCGTCCGGCTCAAATCCGGTTTCGGCGGCGATCTCTTCCGAGGTCGGGTCGCGCTCCAGCTTGGCGGCTAGGTCGGCAGCTACGCGCTCAACTTTGCGCGTCTGCTGAGCAACATTTGCCGGCAGGCGGACGGTGCGGGCCGTGTTGTCAAGGCCGCGCTGGATTGCTTGGCGGATCCAAAGCGTTGCGTAAGTCGAGAAGCGGAAGCCCTTGCGGTAGTCGAACTTCTCGGCTGCGCGGATCAGGCCGATCATGCCCTCTTGGACGAGATCCGACATTCCGAGGCCGAGGCCTTGGTAGCGGCGGGCAATCGAAACGACGAGGCGCAGATTGGAGTTGATCATCAGCTCCTTGGCGCGCAGGTCACCGCGCTCGATCCGCTTCGCGAGTTCGAGCTCTTCGGTTGGGCGCAGCAGGCGGTACTGCGAGGCACGCCGCAGTAGCTGATCAACGGGGTCTGCGACCGTGGTCGGCTCGCGTACCTCGTCAGGCAGTGAAGATGAGATGTTGATTGTTGATTCCATATCCGATTTCCTTAGTAGGAATTGTAGCGGAAAATCGTTGCGCGTGCAACCTCAGTCGCACTGCCCGTCGATCACGCTCTAAAACTAATTATCACTGTGGTGGTAAAGAGATCCTGAAGATCTGACAAATCCCTTCTTCACCACGAACTACCTACACCCTCTACGGCGAAAAGATACGTGCGGATCTCTCTGGCGCGCTAACGCTGCAACGAGGTACCCAGCCGAGCCAGCGGCGGGGGACCCTAGCGCGGCGGTGCTGGCGGCTGGCGCGGCGCAGCAGGAGGCTGCACCTGCGTCGGCGCGTCAGGAACCTCCAACGGCGCGGCAGTCTGAGCCGGAACTTCCGCAGACGGCGCCGTAACGCCAGTAACGATCGCGCTCTGGGACTCCTGCAGCAGCTGCATCCCGCACTGCCAGCAGTAGACCGCGCCACGGCTATGCGGAGCGCCGCAGGCGCGGCAGCCGCCGCTAATTCCTTCGTAGTCGGCCGCGAGTAGGCGTTCGACCTCGCCGAGCTGGGCATCAGCCTCCTGTAGCTCTGCGGCGCGCCTAACTAGAACGTCGATCCGGAAGTGGTCGCGGACCGCCATCTCGTAGGTCAGGCCGCCTAGATCCCAGGTCATCTCGGCGACGATTGCAGCCAGCTCGTCGCGGCGCTGGTGCATCTCGGTGTAGGCCGGCGAGCCAACGCCAGGCTGCTGGTCGGCCGCTGCATTTGTTCCGTTCTTACGAACTCTGTCAAGAATGCTCATCGTTATCCGATCGTGTCGAAGGAGCCGCCGCCAGCCGGTGCCTTATTGTCAATTGGGGGTGGGGCGCCGCCTGTACCGACCGTCTTCGGCAGCTTCAGCGATTCCTTCTGGTACTGCTCGGGGGAGAGGTTCTCAAGCTTCTTCAGCGTTGGGTTTGCAGCCGTTGATGCTGCCGGCGTGTCGCTCTCCTTCGACTTCGCCTTCTTCTTCGCTGCCGTTGCCTCGGCATCGGCAGCCCCGGCAGCATCGGTGGCCAGAGGAGCAGCGCCGACTGCCTGCGTCGTGCCAGCACTGGCCGAGCCGCTGCCGGACTTACCGATCAGCACGCCAACGCCGAGCGCCAGCAGAAGGCAGGCGATCGAAGCGAGCGCCGGCATCGATGATCGCGTCGTAGCACCGCCAGCGCCGTCAGCAGCTTGAGCCGGGCTAACGGCCGGAGCCTGCGCCGCGGCTTCGGCCGCAAGGATCTGCTGGAAGTGGAGGTTTGCGCCGCTGCGGCGCGTGCCGCAGGAGAGGCAGTAGCGCTGGTCGGG
>JBIHZY010000116.1:0-6005 GCA_044240185.1 Solirubrobacteraceae bacterium | reverse complement strand
TTGCGACTCGCTGGAGCCTGCTGCGGTGTCGATCTGGCCGAAGATCATTTTCGTTGTCGGCACCGCGATCACCGCCAAGATTGCGATTGCGGCGAGCAGCGGCGGCCATGGGTGGCGCGCGATTCCTTTCGCCCAACGCGCCCAGCCGCTTTGGTCGTGGTCGACCGCGGCCGAACTGCGCCGGTGTAGCCAGGGCAGTCTGAGCGCGTCGTAACGCTTGCCGAGTAGTCCAAGCACGGCTGGGAGCAGGGTCAGCGCCGAGAGAATTGCCGTAACGACGAAGACCGCTGAGAGGTAGCCGAGCTGGGCAACGATTGGAATCCCTGCGATCGCTAGCGAGCAGAGCGCAATCACAACCGTCGTTCCGGCAAAGAGCACGGCGGCGCCGGAGGTAGCAACCGAACGGCCGATCGACTCCGTTATCTCCATCCCTTCGGCGAGCTGTTCGCGATGGCGTGAGAGGACGAAGAGCGAGTAGTCGATCCCAACGCCAAGCCCGATCATGCCGCCGAGAGCGCCGACCGCCGAGGGAACGCTGCTGATGTGAGAAAGCAGCGTGATCACCATCGTGCCGATCACGACGCCGAACATCGCCGTGATGATCGGTAGCAGCATCGTCACGGCGGAACCGAAGGTCAGTAGCAGCACAATCAAGGCCGCCGCGATGCCAATCGCGAACGAAAGATAGGCGGCGTTCGGGTCTACCGCCACTGCGCCGAGGTCACCGTCAGCGGCGCTTTCGAGCCCGGCGGCGGTTAGCGGCTGCTCGATCCGGTTGACGATGTTGTTCGCCTCAACCGCGGTTGGAATCGCATATTCCGGTGTCAGCGTGACTTGGATTAGGGCCGTCTTCTGGTCCGCGCTCAACAGCGCACCAGCGGCCTGCGAAGCAGTAGAGGGTGGCAGCGGGCTGACAACCTTCTCCACTTCCGGCGACTTCTTCGCGGCCTCAACGGCTGCGGCGATCGCGGCGCTGTTGGCGGGGCTCGTGAGCGGGCCCTTATCGGCCGAGTTGACGACGATCGAGCTCGTCGGTTTGAGCAAGGCCGGCAGTTTTGCCGTCAAGAGATTGGTCGCGCTGTTGCTTGGCGTGTTCGGCAGGTCAACCGAGTTGGAGGCGACCATCCCGCCGCTGCTCTTGACCCAGCCCGCGAGCGCGACGACGATAACCAGCCAGGCCACGATCACGATCCAGTGGTGGCGGGCGCAGAACTTTCCCAGCCGATAGAGAACCGAAGTCATATGCCTGTTATACAGACCGCGCCGCCATCACTTGGCAGCGCTCTATCGCGGATCGTCGTCTGTTAGGTTGAGCGGCCTTATGCGAGCTATTCAGATCACTGAACTGACCGGCCCGGCGACTGCGCTGAAGTTGGTTGACATTCCTGAGCCAGATAGCGCCGCAGGCCACGCGATGACGCCAGGCGAAGGCGTAGTCGTTGATGTCACTGCCGCTGGCGTCGCTTTCCCCGAGCTTTTGCAGACCCGAGGGCAGTACCAAATCAAACCAGAGCTGCCTTTCGTACCCGGTAGCGAAGTGGCCGGCACTGTCCGCAGCGCCTCAGCCGGTTCAGGCTTCGAGCCTGGCCAGCGAGTCGCCGCTTTCTGCATGTTCGGTGGCTTTGCCGAGGTTGCCGTAGCCCCGGTTCATTTCACCTTCGCTCTTCCCGACGCGCTCGATGACGGCCAGGGCGCCGCGCTCGTGCTCAACTACCACACAGCCCACTTTTCGATGGTCCACCGCGGCAATTTGAAAGCCGGTGAGACAGTTCTTGTGCATGGCGCAGCAGGCGGCGTTGGCACGGCCTCGATCCAAGTCGCAAAGGGACTCGGCGCCCGCACGATCGCCGTTGTTTCAAGCGATGAGAAAGAGGCTGTTGCACGCGAAGCTGGCGCAGATGAGGTCGTCCGCTCTGATGGTGACTGGAAGGACGAGGTGCTGGCGCTCGGCGGGGCTGACATGGTCCTCGACCCTGTCGGTGGAGATCGCTTCACAGACAGTCTGCGTTCGCTGAAAGAGAACGGACGAGTTGTTGTCGTTGGATTCACCGGTGGATCAATCCCCGAGGTGAAAGTAAATCGACTGCTGCTCAACAACACCTCGGTGATCGGCGCCGGGTGGGGCGCCTCGGTGCTCGGTAACCCGGCTCTGGTCAAAGCCACCGGCGATGCGATTGAAGAGCTGATTGAGAAGGGCTTCGTCCGTCCGCCGGTCGGTGCTCACTTCGCGCTTGAAGATGCCGCCGCTGCGCTAGATCTGATCGACAGCCGCGGCGCGACCGGCAAAGTCGTGCTCGACGTCGCTTAGGCGACTCCGCTTACCAGCGCCACTGCTGAAGCGGCTGAGAGATACCTTCGGAGATCGTTGCGTGGCCGCGTCCGGCTAGCGCGGCGGCGACAGCTTCGCCTTGGGGTTCAGCGCTGTAGGGAAGGTTCACGCCGACCCCGCCACGAACCAGCGCGTCGGCAACGCTCTCGTCGCTGCCGATCGCGTAGCCGCGCACCGAACCTGCCGTCTTGACCAGCACGAAGGATCCGTCTGGTGAGGCTGAGGCGCCGACGACCCACGTCAGCGGCAGTTGGCCTATCGAATCCAGCTGCGAGTTACCGCCGATGAACCGCGGGTCGGCCAGCCGGTAAACGCCGACCTGCGCTTCGCGCTTGGAGATGATCGTCAGTGCCCCATCGGCGCCGATGGCGAGCGACTCGGCGTCGCGCGGGCCGCCCGGGTAGGTCAGTCGCTGCGAGCTGACAGCGCCAGCATTGATCGTCACCGCTGCAGCGCCGGCGGCCGGGAGCGTGGGCTCGGCCGCACGGTAAATCTTGACCGAGCTTCGCGCCGCGCCGTTGTCGCCAATGTCGGCGATGTAGAAGGCATCGTTGCCGTCGGCGTCCGGCGCGATCGCGAGATCCTCCCAGTCGGTCGCCGTAAGTCCAGGCAACTCGAAGGTTGCGCGCAGCGCGCCGGTCGCGGCGTCAATCGCGAACAGGCGAGCGCGGTCGCCACTGTCGTTGTGGGTCCAGTAGACGCCAGGGTTGATTGCGCTCTCAGCTAGGCCCGAAGCTTCGGTCAGCGACGCCGCATTCACGAGTGGTGCGCCGATCAGCTGCGGCAAGAGATCTGCGAAAGGCGAGCCGGGGTCAAGCGGCGAGTCCGGAGCTGGCGGCGAGCCTTCTGCTGGCAGCTCAGGAGTGTCGGGCTGAGTGCCAGGGGCTGGTTCACCTGAGCCTTCGCCACCCGAGCCTTCCCCGCCAAGGCCGGGCTTCTCTTCGCTACCACTCGATGGAGCCCCAGCGACCGGCGCGGGCGAGCGTTGCCCCAGCGCGATCTGAAGCGTGCCTGAGATCACAGCGCGGCCGCGTGTTCTGATCTCGAGCACAACGCGGCCTGTGGGCAGCTGCGGCAGCTCAATGCGAGTAGCCCCAGTCGCGCGGAGGTTGACTCTGGCCGCCTTCCCGACGGGCCGTGGACGAGTCGACCACCGCAGCGAGCGAAGTCGCCCTGCGCGGACTGCGGTAACACTCACGCGAACATTGCTGTTCGACCTCAGAGTCAAAGCGATCGGCTTGCCGGCCCAAGTTTGTGGAACGCTGAAGGAGGCGTAGATGTTTGCTCTGCCAGAACTCAGCGAGAGCCGCTGCGGCGCGATCGTCGCGCGACGGCCGTCGTTGCGGAGCAGCGCGATCTGGCCAGCGGCCACGGTCCCCGCGGCTGGCTTGGCGGTGCCTGCTGCTCCCGCTGAAGGGGCGAAAACCAGCAGCGAAGCGGCAACACCGAAAGTGAGCAGCGCGCGATCTTTGACAACACTCGTCATCTGCCTCTCTGGAACCCGCCAACGAGCTGGTAGTTGCGGCGGATTACGAGCCTCGCGGCTACGGCTTTTTACGCTGCGCCGTTGATGCCATAGAATGAGACCAATGCGCAAGGCTGATAAGTACGCCAACCTCGTTGCCGTCTTCGGCCCGGTGCTCGTTCTAATCGCTTTGATCCCAGTAGCGATCAACTATGACCTCTTGGCGTGGAGCGACCTGATCGTATTCACCGTGATGTACGTCGTCTGCGGCCTCGGGATCACAGTCGGATACCACCGCCTCTTGACCCATCGCTCGTTCGAGACTTACAAGCCGATCGAGTACATGTTCGCGATCTTTGGTTCGATGGCGATTCAAGGTGGGCCGATGGACTGGGTCGCCGACCACCGCAAGCATCACGCCCATTCCGATGAGGAAGGCGACCCGCATAGCCCGCACGTCGGCCATGGCGCAGGCGTGTTTGGGGCGGTTCGCGGGCTCTGGCACGCGCACGTCGGTTGGACCTGGCGCGTGCACGGCATGGCGACGCACAAGAAGTACGCGATCGACCTCAGCGAAGACCGCGGCATGCGCGTGATCCACTACTCCTTCCCGTTCTTCATTCTCGTCTCCGCGGCGCTGCCGTTCGGCCTTGGCGTTGCGATTACCGGCACGATCTACGGCGGCCTAACTGGCCTGCTCTGGGGCGGCCTGATCCGCGTCCTGCTGCAGAGCCACGTGACATGGTCGGTCAACTCGGTCTGCCACTTCTTCGGCAACCGTCGCTTCGACGTTGAGGACAAGTCGACCAACGTCTGGTGGCTTGCGATCCCATCGTTTGGCGAGTCATGGCATCACAACCACCACGCCTTTCCGCGCTCGGCCAAGCACGGCTTGCGCCGCTCCGAGATTGACACCTCAGGGATGCTCGTCAATCTGCTGAAACGGCTCCACCTGGCCTGGAACGTCGTCGAGATACCGGCCGAGCGCCAGAGCGCGAAGCTAGTCGAAGCGCCGTAGTCGCGAGCTTTCAGGAGAGCGCAGCGGTGCCGTCACCGGCGAACGTCATCGGCAGCCCTGTGATCAGCTCGCCCTCGAGCTGGCTTAGCAGGCTGGCTTCAGTGCTCTGCGCCACGCCGCGCGAGCCATCCTCAAAAATCCCTGTCATTGTCGCGACAGTCGGCTGACCTTCGCGGTCGTAGACAACTGTTGCCGCCTCGGCCGTGGCCGAGCCGCTGCGACCTTCCGCCATCTGGCGCGAAGGCAACGCGAGGGCCTCAGCGCGAGCGTCAATCGTTGTCAGCGGAAGCTCGGGCTCGCCTGAAGCGAAAACTGCTGCGGCGTGCTTCGTCATGTACCAACCGACGGCCGTACTCAGCCCGCTCGAGCCGGGATCCTCGCGCAGGCGCTCAACTAGCGAACAGACGGAGTGTGTCGCATAGTTGTTGCCAGGCCCGCCGGCGAAGCTCAGCCCGCCAGTGACGGTCAGCGGCCGCGAGTCGTTCCAAGCGTCGATCCCCAGCTCATGGCAGGCCATCTGAACCGCGCTCGGGAAGCACGAATAAATGTCGAGGTGGGCCGCGTCGCTGGCATCGATCCCGGCGGCGTTTAGCGCGCCGCGCGCGGCTAGGCCCATCGCCGGTGAGCGGTCAAGTCGATCGCGCGCACTGACGAACCAGTGCTCCTCAGCGTGGCCGAAGGCGAGCGGGAAGACCCAGCGGTCGCGGGCTACGCCAAGCTCAAGTGCCACTTCCTGTGAGCAGAGGATCACGGCCGCAGCTTGGTCGGTCTGGATGTTCGAGTTGAGCAGCTTTGTGTAGGGCAGAGTGACGAGGCGATTCTGTGGCGACGCCGCCGCGATCTCAGCCGCGTTCGGTGGCTTCTGAGTCCAGGCGTACGGGTTCGATTCGGCGACGCGAGCGAACTGCTCCCAGAGCGCTCCGAGCCGGTCGCGGTGCTGCTCGATCGTCCCGCCCTGGTTTGCCCAGAGCGCATACTCGAAGAGTGGGTAGACGATGATCGGGGCGATCATGTTGGCCGCGTTCTCTGCATCGGTCGCTGGCGCCCGGTCGCTCCCGATTAGTAAGTCCGGGGCAGCAGCGCTGTCGAGCGCAGGCCATTGAGGTTCGGTGCCGCTGCGCATCGCCTTGGCAAGAGTTGCCAGAGCTTCCGCGCCGCAGACGATTGCGCAGTCCAGCTCGCCGCTGGCGATC
>JBIHZY010000115.1:0-6063 GCA_044240185.1 Solirubrobacteraceae bacterium | reverse complement strand
ACCAACCCCGTCGGGACAGCGAGAGTGATGCCATCAAGCCGCTCTGCGGTCGGGATCTCGATCGGCTCCGGGAAGGCAACCGAGGTCGCGTCGGCGCTGTCGCGGCCGACGAGATGGCGGTAGAAAAGCGCCGCGTCGGCAACGTCGCGCGTTAACGGCCCGGCACTGTCGAGCGAGGAGGCGAAGGCGATCATCCCGTAGCGCGAAACGGCTCCGTAGGTCGGCTTCAGGCCAACGATGCCGCAGAGCGCGGCCGGTTGCCGGATAGAGCCCCCGGTATCGGTACCCAGCGCCCACGGCGCGAGACCCGCGGCAACCGCTGCGGCGCTACCCCCGGATGAACCGCCGGGGACGCGGCTGTGATCCCAAGGGTTGAGCACCGGGCCAAAAGCCGAGGTTTCATTCGACGAGCCCATCGCAAACTCATCCTGGTTCGTCTTGCCCAGCACCGGCGCGCCGGCGGCTTCGAGATTCGCGACCGCCGTCGCTGTGTACGGCGGGCAGTACCCGGCCAGAATCTTTGAGCCCGCCTGACTCGGGATCCCTTCAGTGCAGAAGAGATCCTTTACCGCCACAGGGACTCCGCCGAGAGGGCCTTCAACCGCAGCAGGCGAGTCTTCGGCAACCCAGGTGAAGGCGTTGAGCTGATCGGCGGCGGCTCGGGCGCGGTAGTGCTCGAACAGTTCGGCGCGCGCTAGCCCGCCATTGGCGACTGCGGCGGCAGCGGCGGTCGCGCTGAGCTCTTGAATCTCGTCGGCCATCTACTCGCCTTGGGGGCTCGGGACGAGAAAGCCGTCGTCGCGAACGGCGGGCGCCGGAGCAAGTGCCACACCGCGCGGAAGCGATGGCCTCGCCTCGTCGGCGCGGAGCGAATCGGAGACATCCCCCATGTGAGCGGTCGGTTCAACACCATCTAGATCGAGTTCTTCGATTGCTGCGACGTGCTCGAGAATCGTCGAAAGTTCGGCGGCCGTCGTGTCGAGCTCGTCGTCGTGGAGCGCGAGCCGCGCAAGGCGGGCGACGTGCAGTAGTTCATCGCGCTCAATCATCGGCGCTCGATTCTACGATGCTGCCGGTTCGGCCGGATCGCTGGCAGGCGCCGCACGGCGCGGCGGCGGCGTGTAAGCGCGAGATGGACCGTCGGTGCGCTCATTGCGAATCGAAACCAGAGAGCCGGCCGTGAGCAGTACGACCGAGGCTGCGCCAACCCAACCGGCGGGCTCAATTCCGACTGCGCTGGCTGGCAGTCCAATCCCAAGGCCGGGGCGCGTGAAGAGCACGACCATCAACGAGATTAGCGTCGGGACTGCGACCGCGCCGAGCGTCGCACCAAACGGGAGTGTCACGGCGTCCCCAGCGTTGCTGGCGAAGGTAAAGAAGAGGCCGATGCCAAGAAGCGCACTGATGATCAGCAGCGCAACGAGTAGCCAGCCGAGGCCGTCCCAGCCGGTAACGGAGAGCGACAGGAATTGCGGAGGGAACGATTCGAGCGTGACGCCGTAGGAGAACCAGGGTTGCCAGAGCGTCGCAAGAACTCCAATCGCTCCGGCGAAGACAGCCCACTCGGCGAGCCGCAGGTGCTTCACGCCTGCTCAGCCGCCATCCGCGCAGCGATCACGGTGTTATCGAGCAAGCAGGCGATCGTCATCGGCCCAACGCCACCTGGGACCGGCGTGATTGCGCTTGCGATATCGCTGACGGCGTCGAAGTCAACATCACCGCAGAGGACGTCGTCAACGCGATTGATGCCGACGTCAATCACGACGGCGCCGGGCTTCACGAAGCTGGCGTCAACCATCCGCGGGCGCCCAACCGCTGCGATAAGGACATCGGCGCGGGCGCACGTGCCGGCCAGGTCCTTCGTCCGCGAGTGACATATCGTGACCGTCGCGCTCCGTTCAAGCAGTAGCTGGCCCATCGGCTTGCCAAAGAGGTTGGAGCGCCCGATCACAACCGCCTCGGCCCCTTCGAGCTCGACACCGACCTCATCGAGCAGCATCAGTACTCCCCGCGGCGTGCAAGGCCTGAGGCCCGGGCGGCCGAGCGCGAGCAGACCTGCACTTGTAGTCGTCAAGCCGTCAACGTCCTTGAGCGGATCCACGAGGCCGGTCAGCTCGACGCCGTCGAGATGGTCCGGAACCGGGAGTTGGCAGATGATGCCGCTGATCGCAGGATTTGCGTTGGCTTCTTCGATCGTCGCAATCGCTTGCTCGCGCGTCGCGTCGGCGGGAAGGTTGAAGCTGAAACCTTCGATCCCAGCCTCCGCGCAGGAGCGCTGCTTGCTGGCGACGTAGACGGCGCTGGCTGGATCGTCGCCGATAAGGATCGTCGCTAATCCCGGTGGCCGGCCGTATTGCTCTGCGAAGGCCGCTGCGTCAATCGCAACCTGTTCGCGCAGCTTCGCCGCGACTGCTTTTCCGTCGATCAATTGAGCGTTCATATGCCAATTCTTACTAGCGCTGGCGGATCGGCGCGTACTGGGCCATCAATTTACGCTCTTCACCGCTGCCAGCGAAGCGCACGATCAAGATTCCACCGGGCTCTAGCCCGATCACAACACCCTCACCGAATGCGGCGTGGATAACGTCGTCACCGACACCGAAGTTGGTCGTCGGCATAGATGGAGTCTCGTGCGCGGTCGTCGCCGCTGACTCCCACGAGCCCGGGCGCGCGCGGGGCCTGCCACCTATAGGCGCCGAGTACTGATCGTCCTCTTGATCGAGCAGGCCGCCGGGGAGCTCGCTCAAGAAGCGGCTCGGCACTCCGCTAGTTTGCGCGCCGAAGACGTTGCGCTGACGTGCGCTCGTCATCGTCAAGTTGCGCATCGCCCGCGTAATACCGACGTAACAGAGCCGCCGCTCCTCTTCCAACGTTCCCTCGTCAATTGAGCGCGAGTGCGGGAACAGCCCGTCCTCACATCCGATGATGAAGACGACGGGATACTCCAGCCCCTTCGCGTTGTGCAGCGTCATCAGCGTTACGAGCGATTCATCGTCCTGACGGCTGTCGGCGTCGGCAACTAGCGAAACCTGCTGAAGGAAGAGATCGAGGCTGTCATCCTCAGCATCGGCGGCCGCGTCGAACTCGCGTGCCACCTCAACTAGCTCCTCGAGGTTCTCAAGTCGCCCTGCGGCTTCGATCGTGCGCTCATTCTCGAGCCACTCGACGTAACCGCTCTCGTGGATTACGGCATCGAGCAGGTCGCCGATCGGCACGCCCTGCTGATGGCGCTGGCGCAGCCCTTCCATCGTCTCCATGAAACGCCCAAGCGCTTTGATCGCCGCCTTCCCGAGCCCGGGCACCGCGCCTGGGTCGGCGGCTGCCTCCCAAACGCTCACGCCGGTCGTCTGGGCATGCGTGAGCACGCGCGAGAGCGAAGTTTGGCCGAGCCCTCGACGCGGCGTGTTGGCGACGCGTTGGAAGCTGACGGCGTCCTGCCCGTTGATGAGGAGAGTGAGATAGGCGACCGCGTCTTTTACTTCTGCGCGGTCATAGAACTTTGTGCCGCCGACAACCTGATAGGCGATCTCGCGGCGAACCAGCGTGTCTTCGAGCACGCGCGACTGCGAGTTCATCCGGTAGAAGACCGCGATCTCTGAGCGCGACAGCCCCTCATCAACTAGCCGTTCGATTTCGCCGGCCACGTAGCGGGCTTCGGAGTGTTCGTCGTCGAGCGTCCTCAGGACGATCGAATCACCTTCGCCCAGATCGGTCCAAAGCGTCTTCGGCATCTGGTCACGGTTGTTCGAGATGATCGCGTTGGCGGCGTCGAGCACGGTCTGCGTTGAGCGGTAGTTCTGCTCCAGCTTGATCACAGTCGCGTCAGGGAAATCGTCTTTGAAGTCGAGAATGTTGCGGATGTCGGCGCCGCGGAAGCCATAAACCGACTGAGCGTCGTCTCCGACGACTGCGATGTTGCGATGGTCGGCGACGAGAAGCTGCAGCAGCCGGTACTGGGCGTGGTTGGTGTCCTGGTACTCGTCGACGAGCACGAAGCGGAATGTCTTGCCGTAGCGCTCGCGGACCTCCGGGAAGCGCTCAAAGAGCGTCACCGTGCGGCCGATCAGGTCGTCGAAGTCCATCGCGTTCATCCGCAGCAGCGACTTCTCATAAAGCGCGTAGACCTCGGCAACGGTCCGTTCGAAGTAATCGCCGACCATCTCGCTGTATTCGGCCGGCCCGCGCAGCCGATTCTTCGCATCCGAGATCTGGCGCTGGATCGCGGCCGGCGTGAACCGCTTTGGATCGACACCGAGCTCGTCGAGGCACTGCTTAATCAGCCGGCGGCTGTCGGATTGGTCGTAGATCGTGTAGCCGCGCGTGTATCCGATCCGCTCTGCCTCGACACGCAGAATCCGTGCGCAGGAGGAGTGGAAGGTCATCACCCACATGCCGCGCGTCGAATGACCGAGCAGGTGCTCAACGCGGCCGCGCATCACCTCGGCGGCCTTGTTCGTGAAGGTGATCGCGAGGATCTCACCGGCGCTTGCGCGGCCTGTTTCAACTAGCCACGCGAGACGGTGCGTAAGTACGCGCGTCTTGCCTGAACCGGCACCAGCGAGCACCAGCAGCGGGCCTCCGTCGTGGGTTACGGCCTCGCGCTGCGGGTCGTTCAGTCCGTCAAGAAGACGTTCAATCCGGTCTGCTGTCGGCTGCGTGGGCATCACCGTCGAGGATAGGCAGGCGAGCGGCGGCCTTCGCCGCTGCGATCGGCCTCAGCCGCCGGCAGGGTTGGGGCCGCGGACCGCGCGCAGTGGGCGGACCGGCGCAGGCTCGGCTTCTTCGCCGCTCAGCTCCGCAACGCGGGCATCGAGCGACTCAATCCGGTCGGACAGCCGCTTGATCGCTTCTGCGACGGGGTCAGGAAGATGGATCCAGTCTGCATCAGGCCCGACCGGCTTACGGCCGTCAACTCGAACTACATGGCCGGGGTTACCTACGACCGTCGCGTCGGCTGGGACGTCGGTGATCACAACGCTGTTGGCGCCGATCTTCGCTCCGCGGCCGACCTCGATCGGGCCGAGCAGCTTCGATCCCGAGCCAACCGTGACCTCATCACCGAGTGTTGGGTGTCGCTTACCTGTTGCAAACCCAGTGCCGCCGAGCGTCACTCCTTGGTAGATCGTCACGTCATCGCCAATCTCGGCAGTCTCGCCGATCACAACGCCGGAGCCGTGATCGATTAAGAGGCCCTTGCCGATCTTTGCCGCCGGATGAATCTCAACCCCTGTGATCGAACGGCTGACGTAAGCGATCGAGCGCGGTGCGACGGGCACCCCAGCATTGAAAAGCAGGTGCGCGATGCGGTGCGAGATGAGTGCGTGGACGCCTGGCCATGAGGCCAGGATCTCGGTCGATGAGACACCGCGGGCCGCGGGGTCGCGCTGGTGGGCTGCTGCGACGTCGCGGCGGAGCTCGCTTGCTACGCGCGTCAGTGTTGAAAGGCCGAACACGAGAACCAGCCTAGCGGCGAGCGCTCAGGCCGCCGGGGCGAAATATGGCGCCGAGATGTAGCGCTCACCGGAATCAGGCAGAACGACTGCGATTCGAGCGCCTTTCGACTCCGGACGGGCAGCCACCTCGATTGCTCCGGTTAGCGCAGCGCCGCAGGACGGCCCCGCCAACACGCCGCACAGCGATGCTGCCGCGCGCGCTGCGTGAACCGCCTCTTCATCGCTGACCGTGATTATCTCGTCGATCAATTCGAGGTTGAGAACGGCCGGAACGAAGCCGGCGCCGATTCCTTGAATGCGGTGCACCCCAGCCACGCCACCGGACAGAACGGGCGAGCTTTGCGGCTCAACGGCAATAACTTTCGCCTTCGGATTAACGGCTTTGATCGCCTCCCCCGCGCCGGTGATCGTGCCACCGGTTCCCACCCCGGCGACGAAGATGTCGATCTTGTTATCGAGCGCCGCTAGTAGCTCCGGCCCGGTTCCCGTGCGGTGCGCTTCAGGGTTGGCTGGATTGGCGAATTGATCGGGCAGGAAGGCATCGCCCGCCGCCGCCAATTGCCGCGCCGCGCCAACTGCCTCGCTCATCCCACCCATTGACTCGACTACC
>JBIHZY010000114.1:0-6109 GCA_044240185.1 Solirubrobacteraceae bacterium | reverse complement strand
TGCTGTTGCTGCGAGTAACGCAGACGGCGCGCGCCGCTACAGAGGCCTGGTCGAAGACGGTGCAGATTTGGCCACCCTTGACCGCGGCCAGCAACTGCGGCGTGATCTCCTCTGTCGAGCGGTAAATGATCTCCAGCTGACGACTCCGCTGCCCGAACGAAACGCTAACGAGATCGAGTGCGCCGCCTTCAGCCTTGGCCGTGTGCGGCTCCCCGCCCTGCGTCGTGGCCGCGTTCGCGCTGGCAGCGAAGCAAAGCGAAAACGCTAGGCACGCCGCTGCGGCCGGAAAGCGCATCTAGCCTGCCTTGACGCTCACGAGGTCTACGTCGAATACGAGCGCAGCATTGGCTGGAATCGTTGGCGGCGAACCGGCAGCGCCGTAACCGAGCTCGGCCGGGATGATCAGGCGGCGGCGACCGCCAACCTTCATTCCTTCAACGCCCTGATCCCAGCCAGCAATTACGCCGCCGCTGCCAAGGTCGAAGGTGAACGGTTCGCCATTCTTCCATGAGCTGTCGAACTCCTTGCCATTGGCGAACAGAACGCCGACGTACTGAACGGTCACGCTGTCACCGCTCTTGGCCTCTGCGCCGGTACCGACGATCAGGTCCTGAACGATCAGCACCTTCGGCGCTGCGCCACTCTGACGGGGGATCACAGGCTTGACCTTGATGTCGCCTTCACCGGGGCCGGGCGTTACTTTGACCGCCTTGATCGCCGGCGTAGCGGGATCGGTGATCGTCGGTGGATTGGCAAGTTCGTTGGCGGCCTGCTCGGCGGCCTGATCGGCGCCGCTCTGGCTTGAACCGCAGGCGACCAGCAGCGGCAGCGCTGCGCAGAGTAGAAGGGCTAGAGGAAGACGAGTTTTGATCATCATTGGTTGATAGCAGTTGCGACCGCCGTTTGGCGCAATATGCGAGGCAACCGGCGGCTCAAAGTCAGCCTCAATCGATCACAAGTCCGAGCGTGACCTGTGTCACGCGGCCACTCTTAGAAATTGAGAAATCGGTCACAACGAAGCGCGGGCGCCACTTACCCAAGTAGCAATGCCGGTAGCCAAGTTCAGTCACGCATCGCTCACCGACGAGCTTGGCGGTGAGCTGCTTCTCAGTCGAGCCGACACCGATGCCCCCGCTTGTGCGCTCGTTACGACTTGTCGTTGTGAGGTTGACAACCGGCGCGGTCGCCGACGTGCCACGAAAAGTAACGTCGACCTTGCCAAACCGCATCCGCCGCGTCTTGCCAAGTAGCGGGTGGCTGACGATCTTATTGCTGCTGGGCTTGCCGGCCACGGCGCGAACCTCGCTCGCGACCATGCCGATCTTGAGCCCACGCAGCGACTGCTGTGGCACCAAGCTCTGAACGCGAGCTGGCGCGGCGCTCGCGAACAACGCGATCGCTGAGGCTGTGATCAGCGCAGCAAGAATTGATCTACGCACAGGGAACATTGGCCAATCATTACCGCAACGCCCGACCGATGCGCCGGTAGAGCGCTAACCGTCGCCGTCGCCACAAGTGATCCCACCGCCGGTGCTCGGCGCCGTCTGCCGGAGTCTGCTGCGCGAGCCTGCCGCCGGACGGTTTTCGTCCGGCGGCGCTGTCGTACGCGGCTAGGCCGTGAAGGTGTGAACTAGCTGCAGCTCAACCCGCTCTGGGCTGCCTGAGATCAGCGGCGTGACCTTCGAGTTGAAATCGGCGAAGACCTCTTCGCTGTTTACAGCTTCGGCCTGATCGGGAGTCTCGAAGACGCCGATGCCGCGGACTAGGCCGCTTGCCGGGTCGCCGACTACGAGTACTTGGCTGAGGCCGTCGTGGCTCTCTTTCATGTACTCGGCGAACTCTGAGTAGACCTCGAGCAGGTGCTCGTACTGGCCCGGGTTGGCGTGCATCGTGAACTCAATAACTGTGCTCATCTGGTGGTTCTCCTTCGACGTCGATTGGTTGGCAGCGCTGAGCGTATAGAAGGCGCGCTGACAGTGTCCACGCGGCCGAGCGCTCCGGCGCAGCGGGCAGAATTAGTGCATGCGCATCTATCCCGAGGTTCCCGCACTCCGCACCCGCGCCGTAGTAGCCGATCTGCTGCTGCTGGCGCTGCTCGTAGTTTTTGCTTGGCTGGGGATGAAGGTCAACAACACGGTCGACGACATCGCCAGCCTTGGCCGCGGCGTCCAGGATGCCGGCAACTCGGTCCGCGACGGATTCACCCAAGCCGGCGACACGCTCGGCAACGTTCCACTGGTCGGCGGCGACCTCAGCAGCGCGCTGCGTGATGCAGGGCAGGCGACCGGCGGCAACGCTGTCGCAGCCGGTCGCCAGGGTGAGCTGGCGATCGAAGAGCTGGCGCAGCTGCTCGGCTGGCTTACCTTCCTAATCCCATCGGCGCTGCTGTTGATAGCTGCGCTGCCGCGACGGATCCGCAAGGTCCGCCAGATCAACGTTGCCGCACAGGTTCTAAAGGCCGATAGCGAGGAGGCGCGGCGCCTGCTGGCGATGCGCGCCGCCTTCGCGCTGCCCTTCGGCACGCTGCTCAGCTACACGCGCGACCCGTTCGGAGATCTTCAAGCAGGCGACTACGACGCCCTACTGAGAGCCGTCTATGAAGACTGCGGCTTGCGCGCGCCCACGGGCAAACCTATGGCGGGAGCAGGATTCGAACCTGCGTAGGCAGAGCCAACGGGTTTACAGCCCGTCTCCTTTAACCACTCGGACATCCCGCCGAGCACAGCGCCCGGAAGTGTAGAGCTCAGGCGGTGTCGCGCAGCCGCTGGGCCTCCGGCAGCGACTCCAACTTCTTCAGAGTGTGGTTCTCGATCTGGCGGATCCGCTCACGCGTGACGTCAAAGGCGCGGCCGACCTCCTCCAGTGTTCGAGGCTTGCCACCGCCGATCCCGAAGCGCATGATGATCACGTCGCGCTCGCGCGCTGGCAGCGTGCTGAGCGCTCGATAAACGTTTTCGCGGCGCAACGAGTCAGAGGTCAGATCGAATGGCGATACAACGCCGTCGTCTTCGACGAAGTCGCCAAGCTGCGAATCGTCCTCGTCGCCAACCGGCTTCTCGAGCGAGATCGGCTGCTGGCTTACGCGCAGAATCTCGCGCACGTCCTCGGTGCTGCACTCGAGTTCCTCTGCGATCTCTTCTGGAGTCGGCTCACGGCCCAGCGACTGGACTAGCTGGCGCTCAACGTGAACAACCTTGTTGAGCTTTTCGACCATGTGGACGGGGATGCGAATTGTGCGCCCCTTGTCGGCGATTGCGCGCGTCACGGCCTGGCGGATCCACCATGTGGCGTAGGTCGAGAATTTGTAACCGCGGCGGTAGTCGAACTTTTCGACGGCGCGGATAAGGCCCAGCGAGCCTTCCTGAATTAGGTCAAGGAAGGTAAGACCGCGACCGAGGTAGCCCTTCGCGATTGAGACGACGAGCCGCAGGTTGGCTTCAACCATGTGCTGCTTGGCATTCATGTCGCCGCGCTCAATCCGCTTCGCGAGCGTTACCTCCTCTACGGCACTGAGCAGTGGAACGCGGCCGATTGAGCGCAGGTAGAGGCGCAGCGAGTCAAGGCTCGGTTCGACCGTCAGGTCGATCTCATCGTTCTTGCCGCCAGAGGCACGCTTGGAGCGCTTGCGTGAACCGTCAGTGAGCGGCGGGCCGGAACCATCGTCGCCTTCAGCTACGAGGTCGATCCCCATCTCCTTCAGGTGACCGTGTAGCTCCTGCACCTGCTCCTTCGACACTTCTACCTCTTCGAAGCACTTCGTGATCTGCGCGACGGTCAGGAAACCCTTCTCCTGGCCCGTCACGATCAGCGGCTTCAGCTCGGCGAGCTCCCAAACGGGAGCCTCATCGGCGAGCAATCCTTCGCTCTTGACTGCCTGCATATTCTCCACAGCTCCTCAATTAAGAAATTGTGGGAGCCGTTCTCCAAACGGCTCCCCTCCCCACACAACTCCCCTACTGAAACGTCATCAATCTCGATTGAACGATCCGAGCGCCTCGCGCGTAACCAGTCTGAAGTTCAGCAGCGATGCGGCAAACCCGTAACGAACAACGTAACTAATAGCACAAGCAAGATTAATGCTGGGCTACCCTTCATCCAACCCCAACTTAAGGCAGGTCCTAAGGTGGAACTTTCAGCGCTAAGCAACTCGCCCGACGTTCAGAACTACAAGCCTCAGATTCATATCTCGCTCTCGCGAGTTGGCGTGACCGGCGTCGAGAAAGTGATCCGCATCGGCGAGCCCGGCGCGGAGCAGTCTTACCATGCTCAGCTCGAGTGCTTCGTCGACCTTGGGCCGAAGCAGAAGGGCGCGCACATGTCGCGCTTCGAGGAGGTCGTCAACGAAGCCGTAGGCGAGTTCGCAGTTGGAGGAACGGCGCTGCGCGCCGAGCAGCTGGCACAGAAGATCGCCGAAAGCGTCCGTGAACGTCAAGGCGCGCGCCGCGCCGAGGTGACGATCACGGCCCGCTACCCAGAGCACAAGCCGGCTCCCGTTTCCGGAATCACAACGCAGGAGATCTACACGCTCCATGGCGCCGCGCTTGCCAGCGAAGCGGGGACGCGTCGCCTCGTCGGCGTCACAGCGCAAGGAATGACGGCGTGCCCCTGCGCTCAGGAACTGGTAGCGGCTACGGCCCGCGACAGGCTAAGCGCTCAAGGCTTTGAGAACGACGAGATTGAGCAGATCATCGCTGCCGTCCCGATCGCAACGCACAACCAGCGCGGGCTAGGAACGCTCTACCTCGGTTCAGTCGAGGGCAGCGAGCTCGAAGTTGAGGCCGCCGACCTTCTGAAAATCGTTGAGGGTTCGATGTCGAGCGAGATCTACGAACTGATGAAGCGTTCCGATGAGGGCGCCGTCGTCGAGAAGGCGCACAGCCGCCCGCGCTTTGTAGAGGACTGCGTGCGCGAAGTGATTGCCAGCGTAATCGAACGATTTGGTGATCTTGACGATGCGACCTTCGTCTCGGCCCGCCAAGAGAACCTCGAAACAATTCACCAGCACAACGTGACCGCCGAGCGCTTCGGCCTGCTTGGCGAGCTGCGCCGCGAGATTGCCACCGACGAGCACCTAATGCATCACACCTCGATGCGTGAGTGGCTTGACGCTGGTGGCCGCTAGCTGCCGACGCGCTGCGCACAGCTGAGCAGAGCGCCGTTGTCAGGCACTTCGACGCTGACCAGTGGAAGCGCTCCAGGGGCGTCAAAGACCTTCTGGCCTGCGTCGGAGCTTGCCAATGATGCCGAATCAGAGTTCCAGAGCGCGAGCATCGCGTAGCTCTTCGCTGGCCCTTCGAAGAGGACAGCGCGTGTCTTGCCCCAGTTCCAGCGTTGCGTGATCTTCAGAGGACCGGCGGCGATGTCAGCGCGGACCACGCTGAGCGCATCCTGCGAGCGCGCTTGAGCTAACCCGGCTTTCTTAACGCAGGCTGCGATCTCGTTTGGAACCGGGTCGCGGTTACCGAGCACGATGTAGAGCGCCGTGCCGAACGAGGCGACGATCGCGACGAGCAGAAGGGCGAAGGCCCACTTCATTGCGGCGACCCTTCGCCGGCGTGCGCGCGGCGCAGCTCAGCTTCACGCAGGAGCCGCCGCATTCCAAAGAAGTAGTCAACACCGCTGACCACCGTCACGGCGACCATCACGTAGACGAGCCAGTCGATCCAAGCCGGCGTTGGCACAAGCAAGATCAGCAGGAAGATCGTCAGCACCTGAAAACCGGTTTTGAACTTCCCCCACCAGTTGGCGGCAATAACGACGCCTTCGGAGCGGGCCGCGATCCGTGCGACGGTGACGGCAAACTCGCGCGCGACGATCACCATCGCCACCCATGCCGCGAGACGCCCGAGCGAGACGAGCGAAAGCAGCGCGGCGATGATCAGAAGCTTGTCGGCAACAGGGTCCATCAGCTTGCCGAAGGTCGTGATCTGCTCGCGCGAGCGCGCCAGCCAGCCGTCGAGCGCGTCAGTCACTGAGGCGGCAGCGAAGACGACCGCGGCCAGCACGTCGCTGGTCTGACCGCCATGCGAGAGCAGCGCGACGACCAGCACCGGCACGAGCAGAATTCGCAGCACCGTCAGGAGGTTTGGCAGGTTGAGCGTGAACACGG
>JBIHZY010000113.1:0-6123 GCA_044240185.1 Solirubrobacteraceae bacterium | reverse complement strand
AATCTTGGCACCTGCGAGCTCGCCGTCGCGCTCCACTCAGTGCTCGACTCGCCGCGCGACAAGATTCTTTGGGACGTAGGCCACCAGGCCTACCCGCACAAGGTGCTCACCGGTCGCCGCGACCAGCTCGCAACGATCCGTCACTACGGCGGCCTAGCTCCGTTCTGCTCGATCGAGGAGAGCGAGCACGACATCATGGGAGCCGGCCACGCTTCAACTTCGATTGGCTATGGCGTTGGACTGAAGGAAGGGATGCGCGTGCTCGGGCGCCCCAACCAAGGTCGCGTCGCCGCCGTGATTGGCGACGGGGCGATGACCGGGGGAGTGGCCTTCGAGGCGATTCACCAAGCCGGTGGGCTCGGCACGCCGATGGTTGTCGTGCTCAACGACAACGGCATGTCGATCGCTCCAAACGTCGGCGCTCTCTCTCGCTACTTCACCCGCGTACGGCTGAACCCAAAGTTCTGGCATGCCCGCGAAGGGGTAGAGGATCGCCTCAGTCACCTTCCGGCCGGCATCGGCGCCAAGGTCGAGAAGCTTGGCCCCCAGCTCAAGGAGTCACTGAAGGCATTCTGGGCGCCGGGCCTCTTCTGGGAAGAGCTCGATTGGGCCTACGTCGGTGTCGTCGACGGCCACGACGTTGCAGCCTTGCGCCAAGCGCTTGATGCTGCCTTCGCCGCCGACCGCCCGGTCGTGGTTCACATCACGACCGTTAAGGGCAAGGGTTTCGCTCCAGCCGAAGAGGGTGGGCTCGAAGGGATGGAGAAGTGGCACGCCGCCAAGCCTGGCTCAATCGCCGACGGCGCTCCCGTTGCGAAGAAGAAGTCAGCTCCGGCCACGGATGCCGCGCCGCCGACGCCGACCTACACCGAGGTCTTCGGTAACGCGATCGTAAGTGAGGTCCGCGCCAACCGCCGCGTTGTCGGAATCACTGCCGCGATGAACTCAGGCACCGGTCTCAACATCCTCCAGGAGGCCGAACCCGATCACTACTTCGATGTCGGCATCGCCGAGCAACAGGCGGTTCTCTTCGCTGCCGGCATGGCGCTTGAGGGAGTGCGGCCGGTCTGCGCGATCTACTCGACATTCCTGCAGCGCGCATTCGACCAGATCGTCCACGACGTAGCGCTGCAGTCGCTGCCGGTGATCTTTGCGATGGACCGTGCCGGGCTAGTGGGCGACGACGGCCCGACCCATCACGGCGTCTTTGACATCGCATACATGCGGCCGCTGCCGAACATGACTTTGATGGCTCCGCGCGATGAGGCTCAGCTCGTGCACATGCTGCACACCGCGATCGCGCACGAATCGGGCCCGGTCGCGCTGCGCTACCCGCGCGGCGAGGGCGTAGGCGTGCCGCTGCCAGACAAGCCGCAGCTGATCGAGATCGGTACTGGCGAGATTCTGCGCGAAGGCCGCAGCGTCGCTCTGCTCGGCTACGGCCTCGGCGTTGCGAAGGCGCTCGAGGCGGCCGACATCTTGGCCGAGGCGGGCATCCAAGTCACGGTTGCCGACGCACGCTTCGCGAAGCCTCTTGACGCAGCGCTGCTCGCGCAGTTGGCGGCTGAACACGATCTGCTCGTGACGGTCGAGGACGGCGTCCTGACCGGGGGCTTCGGCACCGGCGTCTGGGAGCACTACAACGAGGCCGGCATCCCGACACCACGGATGCTGCGGATTGGGCTACCGGACCGTTACGTCACGCACGGCAAGCCAGCGCTGCTCTATGAAGAGGTCGGCTTGACCGGTGAGAAGATCGCCGAGCGGATCACCGCGCTGATCGGCGTTGCTGACGAAGTCATCAGCGAAGCCTGATCGATCCCCCAAAAAGAAACGACCCGCCAATTTGGCGAGCCGTTTCAGGAGGAGAGATACTTCTATGTGGGTCCAGCTGTGCAGCCGCTGCGGAGAATATGGTGCAGCGACTAAGCAGCACTCTGACGCAGAAGTGAGCGTTTGTGTGTGAGGAGCCGCACACAAGCTATGTGAGGTAAGGCACACAAACTGCAGCGTGTTCTCCGGTGGTCAGTAGCGTTGGTCTCGATGAGCGAACGAATGCGCCTCGATGCGCTGCTGACGCAGCGCGGTCTCTTCCCGTCCCGCTCGCGCGCAGCCGCTGCCGTGATGGCCGGGGATGTCCGCCTCTGCGCCCCCGGCGCTCGAACAGCAAAGCCTGGTCAGATGGTCCTAATTGACGCCGAGGTCGAGGTCACTGAACGCGCTCGGTACGTCTCGCGTGGGGGAGTCAAGCTAGAGAACGCGCTCGGCCTGCTCTCGCTTGACGTCAGCGGCAGCCGTTGCCTCGACGCTGGCGCCTCGACCGGGGGCTTCACCGACTGCCTCCTCCAGGGCGGCGCCGCTGAGGTGATTGCGGTCGACGTTGGTTACGGCGAGCTGGCCTGGTCGCTGCGTGAGGATCCGCGAGTTCATGTTCTCGAGCGCACCAACGCCCGTCAGCTCGACGCCGATCAGCTTCCTTATCGGCCTGGCCTGATCACGGCCGATCTTTCGTTCATCTCGCTGACGAAGGTTTTGCCTGCACTGATTGACTGCGCAGCCGATAACTTCGATGCTGTTGTGATGGTGAAACCACAGTTTGAGGTCGGCCGCGACCGCGTAGGCCGCGGCGGCGTTGTCCGCGACGCCGATCTGCGCAAGGAAAGCGTTGGCACGGTCGCCGAGTTCGCCCGCGAGCGCTGCGGCGCGTCGGTGCTCGGCTTCGCCTCCTCAGGCCTTCCCGGGCCGAAAGGCAATCAGGAGAGCTTCATTCATCTCGCCGAAGCTGGCCGCGAAGGTGCGCTCGGCAACCTTGGCTCAGCGCTGGACGAGGCGGGGCTATGACCAGCGGAGCGATCAACGGAACAATCACTGCCTTTTCGCATGCTCGCCCCGGCGAAACCGACGACGCGCTGCGGCATCTGATCGGGCTAGCGCACGAGCGCGGCTTGACGGTGCGGCTCGATCCTGACGAGACCGCCAAGCATCCTTCGATAGCCGCTGGGCCGGGCGTCGAATTGAATGCTGAGCTAGATCGTGACGCCGGGCTAGCGGTCGCGTTTGGTGGCGATGGAACAGTTCTGCGGGCGCTACGCGCGTACGCCGGAACCAGCGTGCCGGTGATCGGCATCAACTTTGGTGAGATCGGCTTCCTCGCGGCGATTGGGCGAGACGACCTGGCAGGCGGGCTCGACCGCGCGCTCGCCGGGGACTTCGAGCGGCTGACGCTGCCGGCGATCAAAGTCGAGTTCGGCGAGGAATCGGCGCTGGCGATAAATGACATCGCGATCACGCGCCGTGCGGGCGATCGCGTCGCGCAGCTCGCCTATGCAGTTGGAGGCGAGGAGGCTGGCAGCGTGCGCTGCGACGGCCTCGTGGTCGCGACCGCCGCCGGATCGACCGGCTACAACCTCGCCAACGGTGGGCCGGTGATGGCTTGGGGAGTGGAGGGCTACGTCGTGTCATTCATCGCGCCGCACTCTTTGACCGCCAGGGCGCTCGTAATTGCGCCCGAGGACGAGCTCACGATCGACAATCGCTCGCATGATCCGGTTGAGCTTTCAGTTGACGGACGGCCGATTGCCGAGATCGCACCAGGAGCTCAGGTAACGGCGCGCTTTAGCCCGGAGGCCTCGGTTCTTGCGCTGCCGATTGACTCGAGCTTCTACCGGCGACTTCGCGAAACCTTCGGTCGTCTAGCTTCGTCCTAACTCGGTAACGCGGCTCTGCGAGTTGCGCTCAAACGTGCCACAGCAGTAGCAATAAGAGGCCCAATCCGTCCCCGCGCGCTGCTAAACCGAAGCAGTGCTGCACGAGCTGCGAGTCGAGAATCTACTGCTGATTGAAAGCGCTGAGCTGCGGCTCGCGCCTGGGCTCAACGTGCTGACCGGCGAGACGGGAGCCGGGAAGACGGTGCTCGCTCACGCGCTCGACCTGTTGCTCGGTGGTCGTCCGCGCGCGGGAATCGTCCGGCCCGGGGCCGACGAGGCTTACGTCGAGGGCGTCTTTGAACTTGGCGACGACTTGCGCGCCGAGCTCGGTGACCGAATACCGGCCGACGCTGAGGAACTCGTCTTGGCACGCCGGGTTGCCGCTGAGGGACGCACGAAGGCGATGATCAACGGTCGCTCGGCGAGCGTTGGGGATCTGCGCGACGTCGCGGCAACGATGCTCGTCTTCTACGGCCAGCACGAACACCGCAAGTTGACGGTTGCTTCAGCGCAGCTCGACATCCTCGATGGCTTTTGTGGACCGGCGCAACAGCAGCGGCGCGCAGAGATGGCCGCCGCGCACTCACGCGTCGTCGATTGCGAGCAGCGCCTAGAGCAACTAGCGGCACTGGATGGAGCTCGCGAGAGAGAGCTCGATCTCCTGCAGTTCGAACTGGCCGAGATCGACGAGGCGGCGCCAAGCGAAAGCGAACAAGAGGAACTGCTCGCGGTCCGCGGCAAGCTCGCCCACGTCGAAGGGCTCCGCAGCGCCGCGTACGCCGCCTGCGAGGCGCTAGCGCCGGAGGACGGCGAGGGAATCAATTCGCGCCTCGCAGCAGCCGGCGCCGGTCTCGACGGAGTCGGCGGAATCGACGAGCAGCTCGATGCGCTCACTGCGCGTTGGCAGTCGCTGTCGATTGAGGCTGATGACCTCACAGCCGAGCTGCGGCGCTATTGCGAATCGCTTGGAGTTGAACCGGGATTGCTCGAGGCAACCGAAGAGCGGCTAGCGCTGCTTGATCGCCTCTCGCGTAAACACGGCGGCTCGATCGCAGCAGTTCTCGCTTACGCAGACGAGTCGCGTCAGCGATTGGCGCTTCTGACTGACGCTGAAGCCTCTTTGGAGTCGGCGACGGCGGAGCTCGCTGAGGCCACTGCCGCGAGCTCATCGGTCGCAGCTGCGCTGCACAAAGCGCGCGTCGCTGCCGCCCCTAAACTCGCGAAGCAGGTCTGCGAGAGGCTCGATGAGCTTGCGATGGTCGGAGCCAGCTTCGCTGTCGAGCTCAGCGCCCGCGATGCAGGCCCGACCGGCGCCGATGCAGCCGACTTCATGATCGCCACCAACCCCGGCGTTGCGGCCGGTCCGCTGCGCGAGATTGCTTCCGGCGGCGAACTTTCGCGCGTGATGCTCGCGCTGCTGGGCGTCGCCAACGATGGGTCGGTGACGACGCTCGTCTTCGATGAGATCGACGCTGGCGTCGGTGGTAAGACAGCCCGCGTAGTTGGCGAGAGGCTCCGTGCTCTCGCATCGGACCGACAGGTTCTATGCATTACGCACCTGCCGCAGATTGCTTCGCTGGCCGAGCGCCACTTCTCGATCGAGAAGGATTCGGCGACCGATCCGGTTCTTACGACGGTCACCGAACTGCGCGAACCAGAGGTCGTCGGCGAGCTGGTGCGGATGCTTGGAGCCGACGAAGACGACAGCGCTGCGCTGCGTCATGCGCGCGAGCTCCGCAGCGCCGCCTAGCCACAGCAGGCCCCCGAGGCCTAAACTCGCGGAGCGATGGCGCTCTCAGCACAGACCACCCCGACTGGATCGATCCGAGGTCCGGTCCGTTGTGGACGAAAGACAAAGAAGCTCGTCTCGCGGCTTCGTGCCGGTGAGATTGCGCTGATCGACCACAATGATCTTGACCGCGTCTCGGCTGAGGATCTGATCGCGGCGCAGGTCGCCGCGGTGCTCAACTGCCGTGCATCGCGCTCTGAGGAGTACCCGAATATGGGGCCGCTGCTGCTGATCGAGGCTGGGATTACCTTGATCGACCTCCCTGACGACCGGCTCTTTGAGCTCTGCCGCGACGGCGACGCGCTCGAGCTGCGCGGCGGAGAGGTCTGGCGCGCGGGGGAGATGCTCGCGGCAGGCGTACTCCAGGTGCCGGAGCTGGTGCGCGCCGATAACGAGCAGCGCCGGCGCGAGATTGGCGGCGCGCTTGAAGCTTTTGCCCGCAACACGGTTGAGCACATGGTCGAGGAGCAAGATCTGCTCTCCGGCAAGATCGACCTTCCCCGCTTTGACACTGAGTTCCGCGATCGGCCGGCTTTGATCGTCGTCCGCGGCGTCGATCATCAAGCCGACCTGCAGGCACTGCGGCCGTACATCCGTGACACGCGCCCGGTGCTCGTTGGCGTTGAC
>JBIHZY010000112.1:0-6175 GCA_044240185.1 Solirubrobacteraceae bacterium | reverse complement strand
GGATCGAGCGTGACCTTCGAATCGAGCGCCCTGACCTTGCGCTCCGGCGTGATGATCACCGGGTTCACTTCGACCAGCAGCGCCTCCTCGGCGATGAATGTTTCGTAGAGGCGGGTTAGGAAGTCGCCGATCGGGCGGATCAGGTCGGCGTCAATTCCAGCCTCGAAGGCGAGGCGGCGCGCTTCGAACGGCTGGAAGCCGAGCAGCGGATCAACGTGAAGAGTGGCGATCGCCTCGGGGGTCTCAGCAGAGACCTGCTCGATGTCCATTCCGCCTTGCGTCGAGAGCATCACGAGAGCGGCGCGGGCAGAACGGTCAAAGACGATTGCGGCGTAGTACTCAGCCTCGATCTCCGACGCCTCTTCAATCCAAAGTTCGTAGACAGTGAAGCCCTTGATGTCCATTCCGAGAATCGCCTCGGCATGCTCGCGCACCTCTTCTGCGTTGGCCGCGAGCTTCACGCCGCCGGCCTTGCCGCGGCCGCCGATCTTGACCTGCGCCTTGACGACGCACGGGTAGCCAATCTTCTCGGCTGCGGCGAGCGCTTCATCGACCGTTCGCGCAGGAATGCCCGATGGAACGGGGATTTCATGACGCGCGAAGAGCTGTTTGCCTTGATATTCGAGTAGGTCCATAACGAGCCGCAACGGTAGCGGAGAGCACCCCTTGCCCGTCGCGACCTAGACTAAGCGCGATGACACTTCCCAAAAACCCTAAATGGGTCACCTTCGATGTCTACGGAACTCTGATTGATTGGGAGACCGGTGTTAAGACGGCGTTTGCCACCGAGGCCAAGCGCAGCGGGTTTGAGATTGAAGATCCAAACGCCGTATTCGCCCGCTTCGTTGAGCTCCAGCACGAGATCGAGAGCGGCTCCTACGAGCTATACGCCGAGGTTCTGCGCCGCGTTGCAATGCAGATCGCCGAAGAGATTAAGTGGGACCTAGAGCCTTCGCGGGCTGGATTCCTTCCCGACTCGATTCTGCGCTGGCGCCCCTTCAAGGAGACCAACCTGCAGCTCGGACGGTTCGCAAAGAAGTTCGAGACCGGCCTGATCTCGAACATCGATGATCGCCTGCTCGGTGAAACGCGCCGCTACCTGCCGCTTGAGTTTGGCCTCGTTGTTACCGCTCAGCAGGTCCGCTCGTACAAGCCGGAGCCAGCTCACTTCAAGGAGTTTGCGCGCCGTGTTGGCGGCAAGAAGGATTGGGTTCACATCTGCTGCGGCTATGAGGCCGACGTGTTGCCGGCGCTGAAGGCCAAGGTTCCCGTTATTTGGGTCAACCGCACGAAGCGCAAGCTCGAGCCGAACGAGAAGAAGCCGACGGCCGAGGTTAAGACGCTGTTGGCAGCCGCGAAGCTGCTCGGCGCTGCGTAGGGAGCCTTTAGGCGTGCGGGTAGTCGCACTTCACGAGGATGTACTTGTCGGCCGCTCGGCCTACTGGCAGACGAGCTGCACCGTTGTTCACCGTGGAGAAGAAACGTTCGTTGTCGACTCGCCACCGCTGCCGGAAGAGCTTGAGGCGCTGGGAGGAGTTTTGGAGCACGTTGGCTGGAGCTGTAGCGGCCTGCTGGCAACCCACGCCGACTGGGATCACCTGCTCGGCCGTCTCGCCTTCCCGCGGCTCGCGCTCGGCTGCTGTGAAACAAGCGCCGCGCGACTAACCGCAGAGCCCGGCGCGGCCGCGCGCGAGCTTCGAGCTTTCGACGAGCAGAACTACGTTGAGCGCCCAGCGCCACTTTCGCTCGGGCAAATTCAAGCGCTGCCAGTTCCAGGCGTGTTGGAGATCGGCGACCAGGAGTTGGAGCTCTATCCAGCCGACGGCCACACGGCCGATGGAATGGCGATCTTTGTGCCCTGGGCGGAGGTGCTGATCTGCGGCGACTACCTATCCCCGGTCGAGATTCCAATGATCTCGGAGGGCGGCTCGCGCTCCGCTTACCGCGCTACGCTGGAGCGGTTGCGCGAGCTCGTGGAACGCTCGGAGCACGTAGTACCAGGCCACGGGGCGGTCTTAGATCGCACGCGCGCACTGGCGATTCTCGCCGAGGACCTCAACTACCTTGAGACGCTTGAGCTGCCGCTCGCGCGCCGCGACAGCGAGCAGCAGAAGATTCACGCCGCGAACCTTGAGCGGATTGAAGCTGAGCCGGGCGCTTAAGTGTCTTCGCTGAGGTTGCGGCGCAGGTAGAGGTCGCGGCCGCCGTGGGTGTTCTTGATCCCGAAGCCGAGCGATTCGTAGAGCTTCAAGGCTGGTTCGTTCGCTTCATTGACGTCAAGTTCAATCCGCCGACTGTCGCGCGCTGTTGACGCGTGCTGAACCGCGAACTCGGTCATCGCCCGTCCGAGCCCGCTGCCGCGCGCCGGTTCCTCGACGAAAAGGTCTTCCAGTAGGCAGTCGTTGCCGGCCTGCCAGAGGCCGTAGCGGAAGCGCAGCTGGCAGACGCCGACGGCAGGGCCGTCAGCGACAGCGCCGAGCAGGTAGTCGGTCGAATCGCCGCTGATCAGCTTTGCGACGCCATCGGTGAAGTCCTGATCGCTTGGCCAGTCGTAGCCAAGGTCGTTGCGAAAGCCGAGTAGGAGCCGCGTGACCTCGGTTGCCTCATCCTCGGAGGCAACCCAGACGCGCAGATTGCTCATTCGACGGGCGCTTCGCTGACGATCCGTGCGATCGTGTCGCCAGCGCCAATCGGCGCGCCTTCGGTGATCGGCAGCTCGGCGATCGTGCCTGCCTTATGCGCGGTGATCTCGTTCTCCATCTTCATCGCTTCGATGATGCAGAGCAGCTGGCCCTCTTCAACCTTGTCGCCGGCCTTGACGACGACCTTCCACATGTTCCCCTGCAGCGGAGCTTCGAGCGTGTCGGCGCCGCCTGCGGAGCTGCTCTTGCGGTCACCGCGCTTGGGCTTGGGCGCCGCTCCCGCTCCGGCGGCCGAAGGCGTGCCGCCGCTGGGCGGTGGGCCGATCACGTTTACGTCAAAGCGGCGACCTGAAACTTCGACCGTGTACTGCTGTTCAAGTAGTTCGCTGCCGTCGGCGTCAATTCTCTCGACCGGCTGCTCGGGCGCCGTCGACTTCAGCCACGCCTTGTCTTCGGTCAGGTCGCGGCAGATCTCGGCCTTGGCCCACTGCTCGGTAGCTAGGAGCGCGCTGTGGAATGGGATCAGCGTTGTAAGCCCTTCGATCTCGTACTCGCCGAGCGCGCGCAGCATCCGCGCCGTGGCGCGCTCGCGGTCAACGTCCCAGACGATCAGCTTCGCGACCATCGGGTCGTACATCGGCGTCACTTCGCCGTTCTCGCCAACGCCGGAGTCAACGCGCACGCCGGGGCCGGCAGGCTCTACGTAGCGGCCGATCTTGCCGGGGGCGGGTGCGAAGTTCTTAGCGGCGTCCTCAGCGTTGATGCGGCATTCGATCGCGTGGCCGCGCATCTCAACTTGATCCTGAGTCACTGAGAGCGGCTCACCGGCGGCGGCGCGGATTCCTTCACGCACGATGTCGATGCCGGTGACCATCTCGGTCACGCAGTGCTCAACTTGAACTCGCGTGTTCATTTCGAGGAAGAAGTATTCGCCGTCCTGCAGCATCCCTTCGACCGTGCCTGCACCTACGTAGCCGACGGCCTTGGCGGCGTCGACGCCGATCTTGCCAATCTTTGCGCGCAGCTCCTCGTCAACAACCCAGCTGGCGGCCGGCGCCTCTTCGATCAGCTTCTGATGGCGACGCTGGATTGAGCAGTCGCGCTCGCCAAGGTGGATCGTGTTGCCCTGCGTGTCGGCGAGGATCTGAACTTCGATGTGGCGCGGGTTTGGCAGGTAGCGCTCGATGTAGACGCGGCCATCGCTGAAGAACTTCTCGCCTTCACGTGAGGCGCCTTCGAAGGCTTCTTCGAGATCATCGGCGGTCAGCGCGACGCGGAAGCCTTTGCCGCCGCCGCCGCCCGAGGCCTTGATCGCGACCGGGTAGCCGACCTCCTCGTCGATGATCTTGCGCGCCAGCTCGACGTTCTCAACCGTCTCCGTTGTGCCGGGGACGATCGGTACGCCGGCGGCCTGCATCAGCTCGCGAGCCGATGTCTTGCTACCCATCGATTCGATCGCGCTGGCCGGCGGGCCGATGAAAACGATTCCGTTATCGGCGAGCAACTGAGCGAACGGGGCGTTCTCGGCGAGGAACCCATAGCCAGGGTGGACGGCCTCGGCGCCGCTCTCCTTGATCACTTCGAGCAGCTTCTCGACGTTGAGGTAGCTCTCCGCGGCAGGGCCAGGGCCGAGCAGGTAGGCCTCGTCGGCGGCCTGGACGTGGAGCGCGTCGCGATCGAGCTCGGAGTAAACGGCGATCGATTTGATCCCCATCTCCTTGCAGCAACGGATTACGCGGAGTGCAATTTCGCCGCGGTTGGCGATCAGGATTGAGCTGAACATTGAGCCGGGGAGCTTACCCGCAGAGCGGATTTGAGGGAGTCTGGGGCATCGCCATTTAGCCCCGGCTTGCTGCCCAGCTGGCAGGGATCTGCGGCTGGCGCTGAACGCCTTCGCTCAGCGCGGCTGCGAGCCATGCGGGCTGCCGTTGCCCCTCAAGGGAAGGCGCCGGGGCGTTGTCGTCCAGAAAACGGCGCAGCGCAGCTACAACGGCCGCGGCTTCTGCCTCGGAGGCTGCTGGACTGCTGATTTTGATCTGGGTTTGCTGCTCAGGCATCAAGCCTGAGCCTAGCGCCACGCGGCCCACAAGCCGAACACCACATGGATCTTTACAGGGGGATGTTGCCGTGCTTGCGCTTGGGCTGGTCAACGCGCTTAGTGAGCAGCGTTTGCAGCGCGTTGATCACCTTCGGCCGCGTTTCGTGCGGGATGATCACGTCGTCGATGTAGCCACGCTCGGCGGCCGAGTATGGGTTCGCAAAGCGTTCCTTGTAGTCGGCCATCAGCTCTTCGCGGCGGCCTTCAGGCGTCTTCTCGTCGGCTAGTTCGCGGCGGTAGATGATGTTGACGGCGCCTTCAGCGCCCATCACGGCGACTTCGGCCTGCGGCCAAGCGAAGTTGAAGTCGGCCAGCAGATGCTTTGAGGCCATCACGTCATAGGCGCCGCCATACGCCTTGCGCGTAATCACTGTGATCTTCGGCACCGTTGCTTCGGTATAGGCGTAGAGCAGCTTCGCGCCGTGGCGGATGATTCCGCCCCATTCTTGTGACGTTCCCGGTAGGAACCCAGGCACGTCGCAGAAGGTCAGGATCGGGATGTTGTAGGCGTCGCAGGTGCGCACGAACCGCGCGGCCTTCGATGAGGCGTCGATGTCGAGCACGCCGGCTAGCTGGGCAGGTTGGTTGCCAACGACGCCAACCGAGTAGCCATCGAGCCGGGCGAAGCCGCAGATTATGTTCTTCGCCCAGTGCTCGTGCAGCTCAAAGAACTCGCCGTCGTCGACGACCGTCTTGACGACTTCGCGCATGTCGTAAGGCTTGTTCGCGTTCTCAGGGACCATGCTGTCGAGCGACTCGTCCATCCTCTGCGGATCGTCGGTCGGCGCAACGCGGGGCGCCATCTCCAAGTTGTTCTGCGGCAGGAACGAGAGTAGGTAGCGCGTGTCCTCAAGCAGCGAGTCTTCATCTTCGGCTGCGAGGTGGGCGACGCCGGACTTGCTGTTGTGCGTCATCGCGCCGCCGAGCTCTTCGAAGCCGACCTCCTCGCCGGTGACCGTCTTGATCACGTCGGGGCCGGTGATGAACATGTGCGAGCTCTCTTTGACCATCATGATGAAGTCGGTGATCGCGGGGGAGTAGACGGCGCCGCCGGCGCAGGGCCCCATGATCAGGCTGATCTGCGGGATCACGCCCGAGCACATCACGTTGCGCACGAATACGTCGCCGTAAGCGCCGAGCGATACGACGCCCTCTTGGATCCGCGCGCCACCCGAGTCGTTGATGCCGATCACTGGGCAGCCGATCTTCGCGGCGAGATCCATCACCTTGCACATCTTCTCGGCCATCACTTCGCCGAGCGAGCCGCCGAAGACGGTGAAGTCCTGGCTGAAGACGCAAACGCGGCGACCGTCGATCGTTCCGTGGCCGGTGACTACGGCGTCGCCCCAAGGGCGGTTCTTCTGCATCTCGAAGTCGAAGGTGCGATGGCGCATGAAGGTGTCGAGCTCTTGGAACGAACCTTCGTCGAGCAGCT
>JBIHZY010000010.1:0-19663 GCA_044240185.1 Solirubrobacteraceae bacterium | reverse complement strand
AACTCGTTGACGATCGAGTGGCAGGTTTCTTCACCGCCGCCAATCTTCAACTTCGACGCGATTCCTTCGGTCGTCGGCGGTCCTTACGAGTACGGCGTTCCTGGAGCGGTACATGCCGTCTTCAAGGAGACCGAGCCCGAACCCGTCCCTGTCGGCGCTGGCGCCGGTGCGGCAACGGCGGAGGCGGACTGAGCTAATGCGGACGATCCTCGTAGTCGCTAACGAAACCCTGACCGGCGGACCGCTGCTTGAGCGGGCGCGCGCAGAGGCTGCAGCCGGGGATTTGCGCGTCGTTCTTTGTGTTCCCCGCAGGACACCGACCCACGGCAGCTTCACTTATGCCGACAACGTTTACGAGGCGGCTCAGGTTCGCGTTGATCTTGCCCGCGGCGTGCTGCGCGAAATCGGTATCGATTGCATCGGTGAGGTTGGCGACCCGGACCCTTACGCCGCGACGATGGACGCGATCGCCGAATACGAACCCGACCTAGTCCTTATCTCAACTCTTCCCGAAGGCGAATCAGGCTGGCTAGCCAACAACGTCGTTGATCGCGTTAGCAACGCGACCGATACTCCGGTCGAACACGTCATTACGGAGGCGAGTGCGGGCTCACCATTCGATGTCACACTTGTCGTCGCCAACCGCACGACCAATAGCGACGCGCTAATCGACGAGCTCCAAAAGCTTTCTGATGCTGAAGCGAGCGGGCGCGAACGGCTCTTCATCTTCGTCGTGCCGCTTGAAGGAGGCGACGCAATCGCCGCAAAGCGCGCACGCGCACGCCTCACTCAGGTCATCGATCGCGCCAAGGCGCAGGAGATGCCATCGGCTGGAATGATCGGCGATCCAGACCCCTACACCGCGACGATGAACGCGCTGGCCTTCTTCGACATCGACGAGATCGTCATCTCAACCTACCCAGAGACCCGATCCGGCTGGCTGCGAGCCGACCTGATCGAAAGGGTCAAGAAGTCGTCGGGACTAACCGTCGATCACATCGTCGCCGAACCGGCATCAGCGCGGTCGGGGGCATAAGGAGAAACCGATGGAAGCCGCCTCGATCCCCACCCCGGTTGCGCACGACGATCACCACCACCACGGGCCTCCGATAGCCAACCAAAGCTCGCGCGTTAATTCCGAAGTGCTCGGAATTCTGCTCTTCATCATCTCCGAGATCATGCTTTTCGGAGCCTTCTTTGCGGCCTATTTCTTCATTCGCGTCGTCTCCGCCGACGGCTGGCCTCCTGGCGAGGGGCTGCCAGTAGCTGTCGCCGGAATCAACTGCGCGATCCTGCTCTCCTCGTCGGTAACGATGCACTGGACCGACGTCTCTGCCAAGCGTGGCAACCAGCGCGCTATGCGGGTTGGCATCATCACCACCTTCCTGCTCGGCACGACCTTCCTTTTCATCCAGATCAACGAGTACTTGCACCTTGGATTCACGCCCGAAACAAGCGCTTCGGCCTCCGTCTTCTTCGGCCTGACCGGACTTCACGGTGCACATGTCCTGATCGGCCTACTGATGCTTTGGATGTCAGCTGTGAGGATCTTCAAGGGCAAGGTTGGCCCAAACAATCACCGTGGCCTCGAGATTCCGGGGATCTACTGGCACTTCGTCGATGCGATGTGGATCGTCGTCTTTACGACGATCTACATTCTCTAACTAACCACGGTGGACGAAGACCCGCAAGCGCCACAGAAGGGCTCGGATGAGCTCTCGCCGGCTGAGCAGGGCGTGCCGCGGATCTTTGATCCAGTGCGCACTGAGTCCGGCGCCTTCAAGGCGCTGACGTGGGTTGTCGGCGGCTGCCTACTGGTGATCGCCGTCGCCGCTATTGCGCGTGCGCTCTAGCGAACTGTGAGCTTGCCGACCATGCCCGCCTCGCGGTGGCCGGGGACTGAGCAGAAGTAGACGAACTTGCCAACCTTCAGCGTCCCTGATGCTTTCGCGATGCCGTTCGTAAGCACCGGGGTCTCGATGCCGCCGTCTTCGATCACGACGTTGTGGGGAACGCCTGATTCGTTCGGCATTTCGAGCTTGACCGGCCCGGGTGTCCCGGTCGCAGTCGTTTCAACGTAAAGCAGTTGTCCATTCGGGTCGGCCGTGATCGAAAGAACGCCGTTCTTCTCAACTGCTGGCTTGCCGCCCCCGGCTGGAGCTACTGCGCTCGCGAGCAGGCCGACATCCTTGCCCGGCTTTGAGGCGACGGTTGAAACGTACGCGGCCACATCAGCGGCGTCGTTGCCGGTGACGAGATTGGCGGGCATCGGCGCGTTCGCGTTCGGATAAAGAATCTGGCCGTAGACGACTCCGCGGATTCCATCGTCACCCCAGTTTTCCTGACGTGCGGAAGCGAACGCCTCGTCGAGGTTGGGGCCTGACACGCCTTTGCTCCCAGCCCGCCCGAGTATGTGACACGCGCCGCACTTCTGGACAAAGAGTTGCTTACCGTTGACCAAGTTCGCACTGCTCGCGGAACCCGAATCGTTGGTGCAGCCAGAAACAGCTAGCAGAGCGCCAGCGGCGAGTCCCAAGCTGAGCGCACTGCGCCAGCGATTGTTTAGTTGGTGCTCAATCATCTTGCCTGATGATATCGAGAACCGAGGACCACAGAGTGCTGCTTGGCACCTAAACGCGGGTCAGCGGCGCGGCGCAGCAATTGGCCGCCTCGCTCGATAAGATAGGCCAATGAATTCAGCCCAGCGCTACCGACTACGTGAACCATCATCTGGACGTGAAGTCGTGCTCGAAGCAAAGCCTGACGTGATCTACCTCGACCAGGAAAACGGCGAGCAGCTTGAGGTCGTCGGTGAGGTGCTACCGCTTGCGCCATCGAATTCAAAGCTGCCGTGGGCGGTAGAGAACCTCCGCTTCTGCGACTGCTGCGGCGCAATGGCGCAGCGTGATCTAAACGAATGCCCCACCTGTGAGCGTCGTATGGCGCCTCCAGCTTGATCAGTCGCTACCGTTAGTTACATGCGTTCACTCTTTATTGCTTCCAGTTGCGCGCTCGCTGTAACCAGCGCGCTTGCCGTCTCCGCCTGCGGTGGTGACAGCCGTCCATACGATCAGATCCCGACTTCAACTCCGGCTCTGATTCCGCCTGCTGACGCCAATGACGTCGCCAGCGGCACCGGTAAGACGACGACAACTCCGACGACCACGACCGACTCCACCGGTTCAACCGATACTGGCGCCGATACCGGCGGCACTGGCGTGGATACGGGCGGCACGGGTGGCGACACCGGTGGCGATACCGGCGGCGGCACGGGTGGCGATACCGGTGGCGGCGGCACGCCGGCAGACACCGGCGGCATCACACCGAACTAGAAGTTCGCTTGACCGCAGTTTGCTGGACCGCAGTTCGCCAATCGGCGGACCGATGCAGCTCTTCGGTCCAGCGCCGGCCCATGAGCGCAATACCTGCTCGGTGATGCAGAGTTAGGCGAGCGGCGGCTTAAGGGTCCGGAATGATCTGCGCGCTATAGGTGATGCGCGCAGTCGTGTACTTGCAGTAGTAGTCGGAGAACTGCTTGACGGCAAGCTGCGACGTCTGGCCCTGAGTGTCCTCGCACTGGCCTTTGCCGCGCGAAGCGTTCCAGACCGTAGTGCTGTCGAGCCCGGTTGCGAGAGCCGGGGCCCAAGTTGGAACCGTCAGAGCGATGATCTGGCCCTTCTTGACCCAGATTGAGCGCTGCAGCGCAATCTGAACAGTCCGGCCGAAGTACGGCTTCAGCTTCACAAGCTCGCCTTCACGACTGACAACAGCGCCATCTTTGGCCTTCGGCGTCTTCTTCGACTTCTTTGTGACCGACAGAACGGTCAACTGGGCAGTTGCTTCACCGCCAAGCTTGGAGTCAAAAAAGGCGACCTGCTTCGTCGTCGGCTTGCCAAGCGAGATTGTCCAAGCAACGATCCGTCCGTTGCGCGAGACAACCATCGGCGATTTCTTCGAGCCGCTGCGCGTCTGATAGCCGGTCGTGCGGCTGATCGCGTAACAAGGTGTTCCGGGGCAGCCCGGCTTGAGCACTGGGTCGAGCGCACCGAGGTCGATCAATTTCGCCGAGGCGAGGCCTGGAGCGGCTAGAGCGACGGCGCTGAGCAGTGCGAGCATGAGAAGTAGTCGTTTGTGCATACGACTATCTAAGCGCACACGGCGCCCAAATGAGCCGGTTGGGAGGCCAAAACAGCGGCATTCGCATTATCTGCGGGCTTTTTCGTACCCAACCCTGCACGATTTGTGACGCTTTCGGCGGTCACTCGCCGCGAAGTAGCGCGGCGCTCTCAGCAATCGCGGTCGGGACACCGGGCCCTGGGAGCCAAGGGAGCTGAAGTGGATCGCCTTGATAACGCGGAATCACGTGGATGTGAAAGTGGAAGACCGTCTGCCAAGCATCGGCCTGGCAGGAGTTCAGCAGGTTGACGCCGTCGGCGCCGAGCAGATCGCGCGCGAGGATCGCTGTCCGCTGCGCGGCCGTCACACAGGCCGCGAGGTCGACGGACGAAATCTCGTACAGGTCGCGTGCGTGCGTGCGCGGGATCACCAGAGCGTGGCCCCGCGTGGCGGGGTTGATGTCCATGAAGGTGATCGTCCGCTCGTCCTCGGCGACGATCTCAGCCGGAATCTCACCGGCAACGATTGAGCAGAAGAGGCAGTCGGTCATCGCGCAAAGCGTAACCTCTGCTGGTGGCAATCAGCAAAGAAGATGAACTCGGCACGCTCGCGCGGACACTGATCGGTGAACTCGCGGCGTTCGATCGCCCGTCGGCCTCAGAGGGCGAGCGGCGAGCTGCCGACTTGATCGCCGCACAGCTCGAAAGCGACGAATGCAGCGCAGAGATCGAGCGAGAACGGGCACACGGGACGTACTGGTGGCCGCTCGGCCTGCTCACGCTCGCTTCCGGAGTAGCCGCGCTGAGGCCGTCGCGCTTGCTGCGCGTACTAGTCGGAGCTTTCACTGCTGCCGCGCTGGCCGACGACATCAGCGGCGGCAGTCAGTGGTTCCGGCGCGCCGTTCTACCTCAAAGCGACACCTGGAATGTTGTCGGCGAGGCCGGTGACAAGAGCGCTGCGCAGACAATCGTCTTTGTTGCCCACCACGACGCCGCGAACTGGAGCTTGCTCTTCTCGCCGCGGATCCCGGAGTTTTTCGGCGAGCGCTTCCCCGAGCAGCTGGAGCGATCGAAGACAACGCCGCCGATCATGTTCCCGGTCTTCGCCGGGCCGGTTCTAACGCTGCTCAGCGGCTTGACTGGCTCGAAGCTGCTGCGCCGAGCTGCGGCATTTCTTTCGCTCGGCAGCGCGCTTACTTTCGCCGAGATCGGTTCACGCTCAGTCGTTCCGGGCGGCAACGACAATCTCAGCGGCGTCGCCGTGCTGGCCGGCTTAGCGCGGCTAATTCGCCAGCAGCCGGTGAAGGGCCTGCGGGTGCTGCTTGTCTCAACCGGCTCGGAAGAGTCATTCATGGAGGGGATGCGCGGTTTTGCCAACAGGCACTTCGAATCTCTGCCGCTCGAATCAACAAAGTTTGTTTGCATCGACAGCGTCGGTTCACCGACGCTGATGCAGCTCGAGGGCGAAGGGATGTTGCGGATGGCGGACTACGACGAAAGCTTTAAGCAAGAACTCTCAGCTGCGGCCGCCGAGCTCGAGATCGAACTCGTTCGCGGACTGCGTTTCCGCAACGCAACCGACGCGCTGATCTCGCATCAGGCTGGTTACCCGACGCTGATGCTCGGCTCAATCTCGCAATACAAAGCGCCCTCGAACTACCACTGGCCGACAGACACAGCAGAGAACGTTGACTATGCGAGCGTTGTCAACGCAACGTTGCTCTGTGAGCGACTGATGCGCAATCTGGCGCAGCCGCAGCAGGACTGACGGTCAGCCACTGCTGTCAACGATTGAGCGCGCCAGCTCGATCGCTGCAGCCTGATCTGTCACGGTTCCGCAGTACTGCGCCTCAGCAATCGCGGCCAACAGCTCGCCGAGCAGCGGGCCGGGTTCAATTCCCAGTTCGCTGGCTAGCTGGTCGCCCCGCAGCAGCGGCTCCGGCGCCCCCTGCTCGCGATAGCGCAGCGCCTCGGTCAAGACGTCAAGCGCGAGCTGCTGGTGCGCCGCAATCGCTTGCTCCGCCTTGCGGCCGCGCGTAGCCAGCCTGTCTGAGAGCGAAAGCAGCGTGACGTCAACTTCAACCGGATCGCATGCCGTTAGATAGCCGTAGAAGGCCTCCGGCGTGAGCGGTTGCTCGTGGACGAGGAAACCGAGACGAAGGTGCTCAAGCGTCAGCTTTGCGACGTGAGCTTTCAAGCGTTCGCTCGCTTTCAGCCGCTCGAGGATCACTCGCGCCTGGGCCGCGCCTTCGGCTGCGTGGCCGGGGAAGCCAATTCGCCCGTCGTCGAACTGTGCCCGCGTCTGAGGCTTCGAGATGTCGTGGAGCAGCGCCCCCCAGCGCAGCCCAACGCCTCGGCTTAGCCCGTCGGCGAGCGGCTCGGCGAGGATCGCCGCGACCGCCGCACCGCTCGCTTCGCCAAAGAGCGCCGCCGGATCGTCTTCCAAGTCGACCGCAAACTGCAAAACCTCGAGCGTGTGCTCATAAGCATCAAGGTGGTGATAGGCGTTCTGCTCAAGGTCCTGGAGCTCCAGCAGTTCGGGGAGAACTTCAGCGCTGACACCGATCTCATCAAGCAAGCGAAAGCCCCGAACTGCCTGCTGCGAATCGAGAATCAAATTCAGCTCGGCGAAGATCCGCTCACCAGCCACATTGTCCAGCCCGCCGACCTGCGCCTGCGCCGCCGTCAGCGTCGCAGCTTCGATCTCGAAGCCGAGCTGCACCGCGAACCGTGCCAAGCGAACGCAGCGCAGTGGATCATTGGCAAACGCTTGCGCGCTGACGACCCGCAGGATGCCCCCCTGAAGGTCATCTAAGCCGCCGCTGGGATCGATCAGCTCGCCGCCGCTAAGCGGCTCAGCGATAGCGTTTATCGTGAGGTCGCGCGCGCGCAGGTCCTCTTCAAGGCTCGCCCCCTGAAGCGGCGTGACGTCGATCTGCCAGTCGCCGTCAGCGCTGCAGACGCGCCAGGCGCCGAACTGCTCGGAGAGCGCAAAGACCGCGGCGCCGGCTGGCGCGGCGGCACGCAGATCGCGCGCGGCGCGCTCGCTGTCGCCGTCGATGATCAGGTCTAGATCGACTATGCCGGCAGTGCGCTCAAGGCCACGTAGGCGGTCGCGAATCGCTCCACCAACCAGCCAGACCGGCTCAGCTCCGAGCGTGGCGCGCGCTAGCTCGAGCGCCTGTTGCTCAGCCCCACTCACTGCGCCTGGTCCCCAGCCGCTGCGTATTGGCGAGGCACGCGGGCGCTAACCGACGTGACAATTTCGTAGTTGATCGTGCCGACGCGCTGCGCGAGCTCCTCGCTCAGCACCCGCTCGGACCGATCGGCGCCGAGCAGTGTCACGCGATCTCCGATCTCAACGCCGCCCTCGTCGGCGCCAAGATCGACGGTCAGATTGTCCATGCTGATGTTGCCGACAACAGCGAAGCGCTGGCCGTTGATCAGGACATCGGCGTTGTTCGAGAGCAGCCGCCTCCATCCATCGGCGTAGCCGAATGGGACGGTCGCAATCATCGTCGCCGCATCGGCAATGAAGCTGCGCCCGTAGCCGATGCTTTGACCGGCCTGGCAATGCTTAATCGTCGCGACGTAGGAGTCGACCCGCATCGCCGGCGTGAGCTGCTGCTCCGCCGGGTCGGAGCCGAACGGATCAAGTCCATAACAGGCGACGCCGGGGCGCACGAGATCAAAGTGCGAACGATCGTCGCGCAACAAGGCGGCGCTGTTGGCCGCGTGGCGAATCAGTCCCGGGCAGATCGCAAGCGCCGCGTCAGACCACTGGCTAAAAGCTTCAAGCTGCTGTCCGAAGAACTGATCTCCGAGTTCGTCGGCGGTTGCAAAGTGCGTCATCAGCCCTACGAGCTCGAGCCGAGGATCATCGTTCGCCTGCGCAACTAGCCGCAGCGCCAGCTCACCGTCGCGCGTCCCGAGCCGACCCATACCGCTGTCGAGCTTGATGTGGACGCGGCCGCCGCCGAGTGCCGAAAGCTTGGATAGGAAATATTCGCTCCAGGCGACGACGTCGCCCCCTGCCCCGAGCGCGATCTCTAGTTCTGCGTCGCTCACTGCGCCCATCACGAGAATCGGCAGATCGGGCACGCTTGCTCGTAACTCCTGCGCCTCAGCAGCGGTAGAGACTGCCAGCCAAGTCGCACCACCGCGGATCGCGGCGGCTGCTGTTTCGGCCGCACCGTGGCCGTAACCATCAGCTTTGACGACCGCGCAGAGCTGCGACGAACTAGCTTGCGCGCCGAGCAGCGCGACGTTGCGTTCTATCGCAGCGAGGTCAACGGTGGCCAGCGCACGCACCGCGATCAACTCACTCGCTATCGATCTTCGAGTAGCGCCTCGAGCACGTCGACTCGCGTGACGACGCCAACGAGACGGCCCTCATCATCAACGACAGGCAACCGGTTGTGACCGTGCTCGGCGATCAGATGCCCAGCGTCGTGAGCGTCAGCGTCCGGGCTGACGGTGATCGGCTCCGTGCTCATTATCTCTTCAACCGTGCTGGCGACCGACTTGCGGATCCGCTCTTCCCAGTGCTTGACCGAGCCGAGGTAGATAACGCCGCCCATGATCTGAACGTGAGCAGGCGGATCAAGATCCTCTTGCTCATCGAACATCAGCAGGTCGCTCTCTGTGACGATGCCGATCAGGATCTCGTCCTCATCGACTACAGGGAGTCCGGGAAGCTCGTGGTCGTGCATACGTTGGACGACCGTTTCGACACTCTCCTCGGGCCCCACACTCTGCGGGTCGGCGTCCATGATCTGACTGACTGTTGCGCTCATGGCAGCAATCCTACAGTCAGGCCCACGCCAGCGGCAGGTCGGCAACGACGTCGCTTGCAACGATCCCTTCGGTGCCGAGCCGTTCAGCGGCAAGAGAAGCTGCGCGAGCGTGCAGTCGGACGGCCGCCGCCGCCGCCACAAACGGTTCCGCACCCCGCGCCAGCAGCGCGCCAACGATGCCGCCGAGCACGTCGCCAGTGCCCGCTGTCGCCAGTCCGGGCGAAGCGCCAGGGCTGACCGCAACGGCTCCGCTAGGGCTACAGATCAGCGTATCGACGCCCTTAAGGATCACGGTCGCGTTGGCAGCCTTGGCGGCCGCCCGGACCTGCTTCAGGCGCTCTTCGCGGACATTCTCGGAGCTGCAGTCCAGCAGCCGCGCGAGCTCGCCCTCATGCGGCGTCAGGACGGTCGGCTGCTTTCTCCCCCGCAGCTCCCCTATCTGACCGGCGAATGCATTGAGGCCGTCGGCGTCGAGCACAAGCGGCGCCTTGACGGTCGCGGCCAGCTCGCGCGCAAACGCACGTGCGCCCTTGCTCGCACCGAGCCCGGGGCCAAGCAGCACAACTCCCGCACGCGCTTCGACCGCGGCGAGCATCTCGCCGGCCCCCTTGCGGGTGTGGTGCCCACCATCGCTGTCGAGCGAAAGCTGCATCACCTCAACTAGCTGGCTCGCGACGACCGGCTGCTCGCTCGCGGGGACCGATGCTGTGACGTAGCCAGCCCCGGCTCGCATCGCGGCGGTAGATGCGAGCACAGCGGCTCCGGTCAATCCACGCGAGCCGGCAGCCACGTAGAGGTGGCCGCTGGTGAACTTGTTCGAGTGTGCTCCGCGGCGGGGCAGCAGCGCAATCAGCGGTTCGTCGATGATCAAGCCGACTGAAGCCTCGTCGAGCGGAGCTCCTGCGGGGATCCCAATGTCGACGACCCTGACGGCGCCAGCGTGACCACGACCAGGGTTGATGTGGAGGCCGGGCTTGTCGGAGTTGAAGGTCACGGTCATCTGGGCTGTGACCGCCGCGCCAAGAACCTCACCCGTCGAGGCGTCGACGCCGCTCGGAACGTCGACCGCCACAACCGGCAGCCCGCAGCGCGCAATCGCCTTGATCGCTTTGGCTACCTCACCACGCGGTTTTCCCTTAAAGCCGGTTCCGAGCAGCGCGTCGACGACGACCGAGCCGCCACCGAGCAGCTCCGCTGCGAACGGAATCGCCGGCTCGTCAGCGAGCAGGCTGCGCTGCTCGCGGGCATCGTTGCTGAGCTTCTCGGGGTCAACCGCCTCGAGCACGCGGACCTGTCGGCCGGCAGAACGCAGGATCCGGGCCGCCGCGTAACCGTCTCCGCCGTTGTTGCCGCCGCCGCAAACAATCACGACAAGGCCTTCGGGGATATAGCGGGTCACGTAGTCGGCGAGACCGGAGGCCGCAGCTTCCATAAGCGTTAGGCCAGGGATGCCGAGGGTTTCGATCGCCCACTGGTCGGCTGCGCGCGAGCGCTCTGCGTCGGAGAGCGCAATCAGCCAGTCGCTCATGCTGGGCCACCAACGACGACCGCTCCAGCCGTCAGCTTGGAATGCGTTAGCGAGCAGCCGAGCTGAAGGCCGAGCTGGTCGGCTCGTTCGGCTGCGGCGCCGCTCAGCCGCAACTGCGGCGAACCGTCGCTTAGCGACTCAACCTCGATCTCCAGCGGCCGCAAGACCGACAGCCCTAGCGCTTTGGTGGCTGCCTCCTTGGCGCAGAACCTGGCGGCAAGGTGCTGGCCGGGTCGAGCTTGCCGCGCCGCGTAGGCACGCTCAGAGTCAGTGAATAGCCGCCCCGCCAGTCGCGGGCGACGCTCAAGAGCGCGCTCGATGCGGTCGATCTCAAGCAGATCAATGCCGACGCGAGGAGCTGGAGCCATCAGCTAAATCTATTCGACTGTGACCGTCTTTGCGAGATTGCGCGGCTGATCGACGTTGAGGCCGCGCAAACGAGCAATCCGATAGGCCAAGAGCTGCAGAGGAATGACGGCCAGCAGTGGCTGGAGGATCCAGTCACTCTGCGGGATTGAGATAACGGCGTCGGCTTGCTGATCGATCGTCGTATTGCCCGCGCTGGCAACCGCGATTAGGTAGGCACCGCGCGCGCGAACCTCCTGCATGTTCGAGATCACCTTCTCCAAGACCGGCGATTCGGTTGCCACCGTCACGACCGGTGTCTGTTCGCTCAGCAGCGCGATTGGCCCGTGTTTCATCTCACCAGCCGCGTAAGCGTCGGTCGAGATGTAGGAGACCTCTTTCAGCTTCAGCGCGCCCTCGTCGGCGACGGCGACGCCAGCATGGCGGCCGAGATAGAGGAAGAAATTAGCCTCCCAGACGTGCGCTGCGATTTCGTCGACAACCGGGTCCACCGACTCCAATAGCTCGCTGATCAAGCTCGGCATCTGCTTGAGATCAGCTACCAGTTTGATTCGCCGGTCGAGATCAAGCGCGTCGTGCAATTCCGAGAGCCGCAGTGCCAGCAGGTACATAACGGCGACCTGACAGACGAAAGTCTTCGTCGCCGCGACCGAGACCTCAAGCCCAGCACGCGTGTAGAGCACTCCGTCGGCGTCACGCGTGGCCTGCGAGCCCATGATGTTCGTGATCGCCATCACGGTCGCACCGCGCTCCTTGGCGATTCGCATCGCCGCCAGCGTGTCGGCAGTCTCGCCGGACTGAGTGATGCCGATCACGAGATCGCCGGGCCCGACAATTGGGTTGCGGTAGCGGTACTCCGAAGCAATTTCGACATCAACCGGCACGCGCGCGAGCTCTTCAATCGCGTAGCGCCCGATCAGCCCAGCGTGGTAGGAGGTGCCGCAAGCGACGACGATGATCCGCTTCGCACTGCGCAGCTGCTCGTCGCTCAGCGCGCCAACGTCATCGAGGTCGACGCCGTCTTCACGAACCGTTCGATCAGCAATTGTCTCAGCGATTGCATCGGCCTGCTCGTGGATTTCCTTCAGCATGAAGGTCTCGTAACCACCCTTCTCGGCCGTCTCCTCATCCCAGTCGACGGTCACGACCTCACGCTCGATCGGCTCGCCGCTAGGCGTCGTGAAACTAGCGCCGCTCGGGCGCACGGCGACAATCTCACCATTCTCGACGTATTGCACGCGCCGCGTCTGGGCGAGGAAGGCTGGGACCGCCGAGGCGAGGAACATCTCCCCTTCCCCGACGCCAATGATCAACGGGCACTCTTTGCGCGCACCAACTAGGAGCTCGGGCGACTCAACGGCCATCGCGACGAAAGCGAAGTGGCCTTCGAGCTCCGCGTAAGCATCGCGCACTGCCTGCTCAAGGTCACCGTTGAGATGGATCGCAACGAGGTGGGCGATCACCTCAGCGTCGGTCTCGGAACTGAAGCTTGCTCCGTCAGCGATCAGCCGCTCACGCAGTTCCATGTAGTTCTCAACGATCCCGTTGACGACGACGTGGACTTGGTCAGCAGTATCGAAATGCGGATGCGCGTTCTGTTCGTTTACGCGGCCATGCGTGGCCCAGCGCGTGTGGCCGATGCCGATCGTCGCCTGCTCAACAAGAGTTGCCGTCGCACCACCAGCCGCCTGTCGCGCCTCGACGGCGCTCTGGAGCTGCGCGAGATTGCCGACCGCGCGCACAGCCTCAATCGAGCCGTCCGACATCACCGAGATGCCGGCCGAGTCGTAGCCGCGATACTCGAGCTTCGAGAGCCCTGCAAGCAGCAGCTCTTCAGCGGCACGAGAGCCGACGTAACCTACGATTCCACACATCCTTGAAGCCTAGCTAGTGGGCTAGATGGCCCCGCCGCAGCGATTCGTGGGCGGTCAGCTTGCCGCTTCGACCACGGCAACGAGGCGGGCGCAGATCGCTTCGCACTCTTCAGCATCGGGCGCCTCGACCATCACTCGCACCAGCTGCTCTGTTCCGCTGGCGCGCACGAGGACTCGCCCGCGGCCACTGAGCTGCTCGCCCTCGTCCGCAGCTGGCGCAGCAACCGCTTCGAGCGCAGTGGCCTTGTCGGCGACCTTGACGTTGACGAGCTGCTGCGGAAGCTTCTGCATCGCCGAGCGTTCAGCTAGGTCGGCGCCGGCGAGAGCTTCGAGCGTCAGCAGCGCACTCGCGATTCCATCGCCTGACGGGACGAAGCCCATGTCGATGATGTGGCCAGACTGCTCTCCCCCGAGTGCCCAGCCTCGCTCGCGCAGCTCGGCGAGGACGTAGCGGTCGCCTACGTCGGCGGTCGCTACCTCAATATCAGCCTCGGCCATTGCCGTGTGGAAGCCGTAGTTGGTCATCACCGTGACGACGACGCCGTTGCCGTTCAGCCGGCCGCTGGCTCGTAGGTGGACCGCAGCAAGCGCGATCAGCTCGTCGCCGTCGACCGTTGCGCCGCTGCGGTCGGCGGCAAGCACTCGGTCGCCGTCACCATCGAAGGCGAAGCCGAGATCATGCCCACCGGCCAATACCGCGGCGGCCAGCGCCTCGATGTGAGTAGATCCGACGCCGTCGTTGATGTTGCGGCCATCGGGCTCGTCGCCGATCACCGTCACCGACGCGCCCAGGCGACGGAATATCTCGGGGCCAACGCGGTAGGTCGCGCCGTGCGCGCAGTCGAGCAGCAGACTTATCCCAGCGAGATCAAGACCAGCGAAGCGCGTCTCGAGCGCGCGCAGGTAATCCTCCTGGGTTCCGTGGAGCTCGCGCACACGGCCAATCTGGAGCCCGGCTCCGGCGCCAGCTTCGAGCCGCGCCTCAATCGCCTCCTCGGCTGCGTCTGTGAGCTTCAGGCCATCAGCTCCGAAGAACTTGATCCCATTGTCCTGATATGGGTTATGCGAAGCGGATACGACGACGCCGACGTCGAAGCCGTACTGCGCGATAAGAAGCGGCGCTGCGGGGGTCGGCAGAACGCCGCCAAGTAGCGCCTCGCCGCCGGCCGCGGTGATTCCCGCAGCTAGCGCCGCTTCGAGCATCTCTCCGGACTCGCGCGTGTCGCGAATCACGAGCACGCGCGTGCCGGCACCGCCAGCCTGCTCGGTCGCCGCGCGCCCGAGCGCCAGCGCCAGCTCGGCCGTCAGCTTTTCGCCAGCGAGGCCGCGAACACCGTCGGTGCCAAAGAGTTGACGAGCCATTAGATGAAAACTAGAGAATCCACGCCGATTGCGCGGGCCAGCAGCGCTAGCGCTTGCTGAACTGAGGCCGCTTGCGGGCCTTCTTGAGGCCGGCCTTCTTGCGTTCCTTGGCGCGCGCGTCGCGCGTGAGGAAGCCGCGGCTCTTGAGCGCGCCACGAAGATTCGGGTCAGCTTCAAGTAGCGCCCGTGAGATGCCGTGGCGGAGCGCACCGGCTTGAGCTGAAACACCGCCGCCGTGCATCCGCGCGATTACGTCCATTTTGTCTTCAAAGCCAACGGCCTCAAGCGGCTGGCGGATGTTGCGCTGAAGCGCAGGGCGCGGGAAGAAGTCGTCGATCGAACGACCGTTGATCAGGTACTCGCCCTTGCCTGGCTTAAGAATTACGCGAGCAACTGCCCGCTTGCGCTTGCCGGTCGCGGTGTAGCGCGCATCGGCAGCAAGCTTGATTGTCGCGGCGATCGGCTCATCGGCGACGGGCTCTTCGACTTCGACAACGACCACGTCGGCGTCATCGGCAAACGGGTCGAGCGAGCTCGCTGGGCTGCTGTCGTCACCTTCGACGACAATGTCAACCTCGAGGTCGGCGCCTGGGATTGCCTTCTCTTTGGCGGCCTTCTTGTCGGCCTTCGCTTCTGTTGCTTCGGCCTCTTCGACCTCGGCTACGACCTCTTCTTCAACGATCTCTTCAGCTACTTCCTCGTCGGCAGCCTCGTCAGCCACCTCTGCCTCAACTTCAGCTTCGACCTCCTCGACAGCAGCTTCGACCTCTTCGGCCTCTACTTCGGGCTGCTCTTCGATTGGCGCTTCGTCGTCGGCCATTAGGTCGTGATCTCCAGTTTGGTCGGCTTCTGCGCGACGTGTGGGTGGTCGGTGCCGGCATAAACCTTGAGCTTCGTGATCTGCTGGCGGGCAAGGCGATTGCGCGGAAGCATGCCACGGACTGCTTGGCGGATTACCTCTTCCGGGCGACGCTCGAGCATCTCTTCAAGTGTGCGTTCGCGCAGTCCACCTGGGTAGCCGGTGTGACGGCGGTACATCTTCTCTTTCAACTTGTTGCCGCTGACCGAAATCTTCTCGGCATTAATTACGACAACAAAGTCGCCCGTATCAACGTGTGGCGTGTACTCAGGCTTCAGCTTGCCGCGGAGAAGATCAGCGATTTGGGTAGCCAAACGGCCGAGCGTTAGCCCGTTCGCGTCGATCAGTAGCCACTGACGTTCGCGGTCGGTCGCTTTAGCGACGTAGGTTTTTGAAGCAACGGAGGCTCTCATAGCAATAAAAAGCCACGCATTCAGCGCGGCGCAGCCTCAGAGAATAGCGGCCTTTGCGCGATCGCCGCCGCGCGGCTCATTACTCCCACTCGATCGTGCCCGGCGGCTTCGACGTGATGTCGAGCACGACGCGGTTCACTTCGCGCAGTTCGTTGATCATTCGCGAGGCGATCTGCTCGAGCAGATCGTAAGGAAGACGAGCCCAGTCGGCCGTCATCGCATCGTCCGAGGTGACTGCGCGGATAACGACGACGTAACCGTATGTGCGCTCGTCGCCTTGAACTCCAACGGTCCGCACGTCGGGCAGAACGCAGAACGACTGCCAGAGCTCGCGGTAAAGGCCAGCCTTGCGGATCTCATCTTGGAGCACGGCGTCGGCATCGCGCAGCAGATCTAGCCGCTCCTTTGTAGCTTCGCCGCCGACAATCCGGATCGCCAACCCAGGCCCTGGGAACGGCTGCCGCCAGACAAGTCGCTCCGGCAGCCCAAGCTCGGCGCCAACAGCGCGCACTTCGTCCTTGAAGAGCGTGCGCAGCGGTTCGACCAGCTCGAACTCCATGTCATCGGGCAGCCCACCGACGTTGTGGTGCGACTTGATCGTCGAGGTTCCTGTGCCGCCACCCGATTCGATCACGTCGGAGTAGAGCGTTCCTTGAACGAGGAACTTTGCCCCCTCCAACTTCGCCGCCTCCTCTTCGAAGACGCGGATGAACTCAGCGCCGATGATCTTGCGCTTCGTCTCTGGATCGCTAACCCCGGCCAGCTTGCTGAGGAATCGATCTTCAGCGTCAACCGCCACCAACGGCACGGCGAAACGATCGCGGAAAGTTTCGACGACCTGAGCGCCCTCGTCCTTGCGCATCATCCCGTGGTCAACGAAGACGCAGGTCAGCTGATCACCGATCGCGCGGTGGACGAGCAAGGCCGCAACCGAGGAGTCGACGCCACCAGAGAGTCCACAGACAACCTTTCCGTTCCCGACCTGCTCGCGGATTGCGGCGATCTGTTCCTCGGCGATCGACGCCGGCGACCAATCGAGCGTGCAACCGCAGGCGTCGCGCAGAAAGTGGGTCAGTATTTGCTGACCGAACGGCGTGTGGACGACCTCCGGGTGAAACTGAATCCCATAGATCTTCTGCTCTGCCGACTCAAAGGCCGCAACCGGCGACTGCGTCGAGGCAGCCAGCGCGGTGAAGCCAGGAGGCGGCTCGTAGACCGTGTCGCGGTGTGACATCCAACAAGGCTGGATCTCTGGCAAACCTGCGAACAGCAACCCCGGTTCGCTGATAGTCAGCTCTGAGCGGCCGTACTCGCCAACCTCAGCGCTCTCCACGCGGCCACCGAGGTGCTGCGCTAGTAGCTGCATCCCATAACAGATGCCGAGCACTGGAATGCCCAGCTCAAGCAGCCCTGGGTCGAGCCGCGGCGCCCCGTCGACGTGTACCGATGCTGGACCGCCGGAGAGGATCAACCCCTTCGCGCCTCGCGCCGCAACCTCCTCCGGTCCTACGTGATACGGAAGTAGCTCGGAGAAGACCCCGCACTCGCGGACGCGGCGCGCGATTAGCTGCGAGTACTGCCCCCCGTAATCGAGGACGACGACTTCGTCGTGAGTCACGCCGGCGTCGAACTGAGCGTGCTGTCGGCGTTAGCCGAAGGAGACGCGCCAGCTCCGCGGCTGCCCATCCCGACACCCTGCGATGACTGCAGCTTCTTGCCTTCAGTCTGCAATGCCGGGGCGACCATTAGCTCAGCGCGGTTGAACTCAGCGATGTCCTGATAGCCACAGGTTGCCATCGAGGTCCGCAGCGCGCCCATCAAGTTGAAGCTGCCGTCGTTCTCGTGAGCGGGCCCGGCGAGAATCTCCTCGATCGATCCGTTCTGGATCGTTTCGACGCGGGCGCCGCGAGGAAGAGTTGGGTGGAAGGTCGCCATTCCCCAGTGGAAGCCACGGCCCGGAGCTTCGTAGGCGCGAGCCAGGGGCGAGCCGATCATTACGGCATCGGCGCCGCAGGCGATTGCCTTGGCTACGTCGCCGCCGGTGCTCATCCCCCCGTCGGCGATCACCTGGACGTATTCACCGGTCTCAAGCATGTGCGTTGAGCGAGCGCCCGCGACATCGGCGATCGCCGTCGCCTGCGGTACTCCGAGCCCGAGCACGCCGCGAGTCGTGCACGCCGCGCCAGGCCCGACGCCGACGAGCACGCCGGCCGCGCCGGTGCGCATCAGGTGCAGACCGGTGTGGTAGCTGGCGCAGCCTCCAACGATCACCGGGACCGGCAGGTCGGCGATGAACTCCTTCAAGTTGAGCGGCTCGCTTGTCTTCGAAACATGTTCGGCGGAGACGACTGTTCCTTGAATGACAAGGATGTCGAGCCCGGCCTCAAGCACCATCTCGTAGTGCGCAGTGACGCGCTGGGGCGTGAGTGAGGCGGCGGTTACAACACCACTGGCTTTGATCTCTTCGATCCGTGAGCGCATCAGCTCCGGCTTGACGGGCTCTTGGTAGATCAACTGCATCTCGTGTGTGGCCTCGTCCTTTGGCAGCCGCGAAATTCGCTCCAGCTGCTCTTCAGCATCCTCGTAGCGCGTGAAGATTCCTTCCAAGTTGAGTACTGCGAGTCCGCCAAGCCGACCAACTTCGATCGCCGTGCGCGGGGAGACGACTCCATCCATCGCCGAGGCCATTAGTGGCAACTCAAAGCGGTACGGGCCGAGCTTCCAAGAGATGTCTACGTCGTCAGGGTCGCGCGTGCGGCGTGACGGCACAATCGCGATGTCATCGAACCCGTAGGCGCGACGCGCCTTCTTGCCTCTACCGATCTCAATTTCCATCGGCTGATCCTAGGTACGGCGCCGGACGCAACAGCCCTTCGCAAGGAAGATCAAGGAGCTTCGCGGGAGGCTGCTGGGAGGCTCTTGAGATCACTCAATGAAGATAGCGCTCAGAGAGCGCTCGCGGGTGCTTCTATCCGCTCAACCTCAACCTCAGAGAGCAGCTCGTCGACTCCCTTTGGGTCGATCAGGCCAGCGCCGAGGCGCTGCGTCGACTCGGCGCCACAGGCAACCGCATAGCGAAGACATTCCTCTGGGCTCGAGCCGTTGTACCTAGCTGCCACATAGCCGGCGAGAAAAGCGTCACCGGCACCGACGCTGGCAACCGCTTCGCGCGGCTCAATCCAAACGCGGTGTTCCGCCACGTGACCGTCGGTCAGGACGCTGGCGACGCAGCCATCAGGGAGCGTGATGATCGCCTCTTTGGAGCCGAGCCCGCGCAGCTCTGTTAGCGCAGCAACCTGCTCTTCGCGGTCATTGAACTCGTGGCCGACGAGCTCCTCAGCTTCAGCCATGTTCGGTGAAATTACGGTTGGCTCAGCGCGGACGGCGAGCTTCATCGCTTCACCCTCGGAGTCGACGATCGTCACGACGTCGAGCCGCTTCAGCTCGGCAATTAGCGTCGCGTAGAAGGACGGGTCAACTCCGCGCGGGAGTGACCCGGCAAGAACGCAGATCGCTGCGCCGCGCGCAAGGTAGCTGAGCTTCTCGATGAAAAGTTCAACTTCGGCGGCGTTCACCTCGGGACCGCGCTCGTTGATCTCAGTCTGCTCGCCGGTCGTTGGGTCGAGCACCGAGATGTTGGTGCGGGACTCCTCGGCGATGTGAACGAACCCATTGAGAATCGATTCTGCTGTTAGCTGCTCGACGATCCTTGTTCCGGTCGCGCCGCCAACGAAGCCTGTGGCGATGACCGGCTGACCAAGCGAAGCGAGAAGCCGCGCGACGTTGACTCCCTTGCCACCAGCGGTCGAGCGCTGCTCGACCGTGCGGTGGCGACGCCCGAGCCTGAAGCTGGGAACCGAGAGCGATTTGTCGATCGCTGCGTTGAGGGTGACGGTAAGAATCATGCTGGCTCTCTCTGGACCCTCTCGGGGCGCCGCTGGCGGCGCCTCTTGCGCATTAGGGTAGCTGAAAAGAGTATTAGAGTGAAGACGACCAACCCGCCTGCCAGCGGGCCGATCCAGCCCCCCGCGGCGGCCAATAGCGGCGGAGCGGCGACCGCCGAGGATGTGATTAGCGGCACTCGCGCGACACTTTTGCCCCGGCGCAGCACAGTCACGTAACCGACCCGCGCCCCCTTAGCTAAGGGCCCAGTCAGCTCTGTCGGCAATCCGCTGATAATCGTCGTCGGCCGCTCGCCGCTGCGCATCACGACATCTGCGCTCCGCGACGCGATCATCTGAACCTTCTCGTCGCGACCGCTGACACTTAGCGTGGCGAAGCGCTGGCCCTTCGTTACGGCGTTGACGCTGCGATAGCGGCCGAAGCCGTAACGCATCAGCTTCAGCGTGT
>JBIHZY010000009.1:0-19743 GCA_044240185.1 Solirubrobacteraceae bacterium | reverse complement strand
GGCAAGATGCCTAACCCGAAGGTCGGCACCGTGACGATGGACATCACGAAGGCCGTCGAAGAGGCCAAGGCCGGCAAGGTTGAGTACCGCACCGACCGCAGCTCAATCGTTCACCTCGTAATCGGCAAGGCGAGCTTCAGCGAAGAGGCGCTGCTCGCCAATTACGCAGCCGTCGTTGAGGAGATCATCCGCGCCAAGCCTTCGGCTGCCAAGGGCCGTTACCTGAAGTCGATCACTTTGACTTCAACTATGGGCCCTGGCATCAAGGTCGATTCCGACCCATCTTTCACTCGCGATCTTCAGGAGGCAGCGCCGGCCGCGGCCTGACATCCTGAATATTCGCGCCACCCAAGACCTCCGGCAGGCCGTGACGACGGCCACAAGTCCGGATTAGGAGGCTCATGAACAAAGAACAGAAAATTGAAGCGGTCGCTGAGATCGCAGAGCAGATCGAGCAGTCGCAGGCTGTCTTCGCGATCGACTATCGCGGAATCACTGTGTCCGAGATTGCTTCGGTCCGTGCCCAGCTTGGCGAGGCCGATGCAAGCTTCCGCGTGGTCAAGAACTCGTTGACTGAGCTGGCTGCAGATAAGGCTGGCGCAGAGCATCTGAAGACGCTGCTCGAAGGACCAACGGCGCTGACGTTCGTTCGTGGTGACGCGGCGGCGGCAGCAAAAGCGATCTCAACCTTCAACCGCGAAACCGACCTGCTTCCGTTTAAGGGCGGCATCATGGACGGTGAGCCGCTTGAGGTTGATCAGATCAAGATCATTGCCCGCCTGCCTGCCCGTGAGGTTCTTTACGGTCAGCTTGTTGGCATGGTTGCTGCACCTGTCGGCGGACTCGTCCGCGGGCTTGGCGGCCTGATCGGCGGACTCGCGACGGCACTGGGGCAGATTCAGCTCCAGCGCGCCGACGAGCCGCAGCCCGAAGCCGAGGTGGCAGCGGAACCCGAAGCAGCACCCGAGGCCGAGGCAGCGCCGGAGGCTGAAGCAGCACCGGAGGCTGAGGCAGCGCCGGAGGCCGAAGCAGCACCCGAAACTGAAGCCGAAGCCGAAGAGGCTCCAACGGCCGAAGCAGAAGTAGAGGCCGAAGTAGAGCCTGAAGTAGAGGCCGAAGCAGAGACCGAAGAAGCACCAGCAGAAGAAGCATCTTCCGACAACGAGGCGGACGCTTCGGCTTAGGCCGAGCTCGCCGAAGCGATCCCAGGAGGGAATAAGAACATGGCAACAACGACAGAAGCATGGATTGAAGAGCTGAAGGGCATTTCGGTGCTCGAGCTCAATGAGCGCGTAAAGGCGCTTGAAGAGGAATTCGGCGTCTCGGCGACCGCAGTGGCAGCAGCCGCTCCGGCAGCCGGTGGCGGCGGCGACGCTGGCGGCGATGATGACGCCAGCTCAACGGTTGACGTGATTCTCACGGCCGCCGGCGACAAGAAGATCCAGGTAATCAAGGTTGTCCGCGCGGCAACTGGCCTAGGTCTGAAGGAAGCCAAGGCTGTCGTCGATGAGGCACCCGGCCCGGTCAAGGAAGGCATTGAGCGCGAAGAGGCAGAGAAGCTCAAGGCTGAGATCGAAGAAGCAGGCGGATCAGTTGAACTGAAGTAGTTCAGCGATACCGTTACGAAGTGTCGAAGGGCGTCCTGCGGGGCGCCCTTCTGCGTGCTGGGGCTGTCCGGCGCGCCTGTTGGACTAATGGTCGTGACCCACCGCTTCAACCTGGTTCGCCGCGCCGAGGCAAGCCATTCCTACGGCTTCGTGATGCTCTTCGTCGTTGCCACGATCGTGCTTGCCGTGGCAATCCCTGAAGACAGCCCTTACAGGGCCTCGATCGCCATCTGCCAAGCCTGCGCGGCGATTATCGCCTGCTGGACCTCAGATGCGCCGCCGCGGATCTTCAGGATCGTGAAGGTCTTCGCGGTACTCGGCGTTCTCGGTGCGATTGGGATCGGCATAACCGACAGTGCCGCTTCGATCTCAGGGCGGTCGCTCAATGTGCTCGGAGTCCTCGTTGTCGGGGGGGTGATCATCAGGGGGATAGCGCTAGATATCAGCGCCGAGGGCGTCCGCGGGAGGGCGGTCGCTGGCGCGCTCACGGTCTACCTGCTGTTCGGAACACTCTGTGGCTTCGTCTACGGGCTAGAGGATTCGCTCAGCTCTGGTCCCGTGTTGGAAGCGAACACCTCGACGCTTAACGACGACGGTGCAACCTCGGCAAATATGTACTTCTCGTTCGTGACGCTGACGACGGTCGGCTATGGCGACCTAACGCCGGCCTCCGGCGCGGCGCGCGCTACGGCAATCTTCGAGGCGCTGGTTGGTCAGCTCTACCTCGTAGGCATCGTTGCGACGCTCGGCGGGGCACTCGGAAGAGGCAAGGGCGGGCTGAGAAAAGAGCTCGTTGGAGAGCCTGCATCGGCGCCGCCACCGAGTTCCGACAGCTAATCCGGTAGACTGCCCAGATCGGTCAATAGTCGTAGCCGCCTAAGTGCGGACGCCGCGCCACATACGCGGTCGTCCAGGGTGGGGTCCGTGAGTGCCGATGCGCCCCGCAGGTGGGGTCTGCGTAGCCTTGTGCTATCTTCAGACGTCGCGCGTGAAAGTCACGCGCACCTCGCAGTTGTCCCGTAAGCCTCTGAACTTCAGGAGACGCCGCTTGTCCCGTGTAGACGCTCCCCGTACGCGCCGTAGCTTCGCGCGCCTTGAAAGCACGATCGATGTACCCAACCTGATCGACATCCAGCGCCGCTCGTTTGAGCGCCTTGTCGATCCCATCAAGGGGGGACTGCGCGAAACAATCGACGACGTCTCGCCGATTGAGGACTACACCGGAAACCTCGCGATTCAGTTCGGCGAATTGGCCTTCGAAGAGCCTGCCGCCACGATCGAAGAGTGCCGCGAAAAGGACATCACGTACTCGCGTCCGCTCTCAGTAACCGTCGCCTTCATCAACCGCGAAACCGGAGAGATCCGTGAGCAGCAGGTCTTCATGGGCGACTTCCCGTGGATGACCGACCGCGGCACATTCATCATCAACGGCACCGAGCGTGTCGTCGTTACGCAGCTCGTCCGCTCGCCGGGCGCCTACGTGATGGAGCCCAAGGACAAGGAGAAGCAGGTCTTCACCGCCAACTTGATGCCAGCCCGCGGTTCATGGCTGGAGCTTGAGATTGACAAGAAGGGCAAGGTCTTCGTCCGTATCGACCGTAAGCGCAAGCTGCCGGTAACTGTTCTTCTGCGCGCGCTCGGTTTCACCGACGATGAGCTGATCGAGCAGTTTGAAGACTCGCGCTACATCCGCAACACGATCGCTGCCGACCCGCCGCACGCCGAGCCGCGCGCGGAAGATTTCTTCAAGCGCGTTGAGGCGCTCTCGAAGAAGCTCAAGGGTGCAACACACAAGAACGATGCCGCGCTCGACAAGGAAGCCGTCGAGGAACTACTCGCATGGATGACCGACGACAAGCGCAAGTGGAAAGAAGCTCAGGACGAAGAGGTAACTGAGCTGACTCAGCTCTTGACCGACGAGGTTGAGCGCTTCGAGATGAACCGCAGTGCTGGTCTGATTGAACTCTTCAAGAAGCAGCGTCCGGGCGAGCCGCCAAGCGTTGAGGCAGCAGAGTCGCTGCTCAACCAGATGTTCTTCGACCCTAAGCGCTACGACCTCACGCGAGTTGGTCGTTACAAGCTCAACGCCCGTCTCGGTACCGGCGTCGACCTTGAAACTCGCACACTGACAGTTGAAGACATCGTCGCTCTGATCAAAGAGCTCGTGCTGCTGCCGAAGCTGATCGGCATCCCCGAGGACGATGAGGTTGAGATCAAGGACTTCGCCGCTGAAGCTCAGTCGCTTCCGCGCGAGCCGCTGGTAGATCACCTCGACGAATACGAGCACTTCGGAAACCGTCGCCTGCGCACCGTTGGCGAGCTGATTCAGGATGCTTTCCGTGTTGGTCTTTACCGCATGGAGCGCGTCGTCCGTGAACGCCTGACGACCGAGGATGAGGACACGATCACGCCGCAGACGATCGTCAATATCCGCCCAGTTGTGGCAGCGCTGAAGGAGTTCTTTGGCTCCTCGCAGCTGAGCCAGTTCATGGATCAGACGAACTCGCTCTCCGGCCTGACGCATCGCCGCCGCCTGTCGGCGCTTGGTGCCGGCGGCCTTACCCGCGAGCGCGCACCGATCGAGGTTCGCGACGTGCACCCGACCCACTACGGCCGGATGTGCCCAATCGAGACCCCGGAAGGCCCGAACGTCGGCCTGATCGGTTCGCTCTCGAGCTACGCCAAGATCTCAGACTTTGGCTTCATCACGACGCCGTACCGCGTCGTCAAGGATGGCGTTGTAACCAGCGAGGTCGTTGATCTAGACGCCACGCAGGAAGAGGAGATGCTGGTCGCTCAGGCCAACCATCCAGTCGACGAGAAGACCGGCAAGCTGCGCGGCCCGGAAGTTATCTGCCGTACACACGCAGGTCAGTACGTGACCGTCGCACCGAAGGACGTTGACCTTGTTGACGTCTCGCCGCAGCAGCTTTGGTCGGTTGCAACGGCGATGATTCCATTCCTCGAGCACGACGACGCCAACCGCGCCCTGATGGGCTCGAACATGCAGCGCCAGGCAGTTCCGCTGCTCGTAGCCGACGCACCACTGGTCGGAACCGGCATGGAAGCCCGCGCTGCGCTCGACACCGGCGACGTTCTGCTCTCCGGCATCGACGGCACCGTCACCTTCGTTGACGCGCACAGGATTGTGATCGAAGGCAAGGAGCGCGAAGAGCACCTGCTGAACAAGTTCCAGCGCTCCAACCAGGGGACGCTGATCCACCAGCGTCCGCGCGTTAAGAACGGCGAGAAGGTCAAGGCAGGCCAGGCACTGGCCGACGGCGCCTCAACCGATCACGGCGAGATGGCTCTCGGTAAGAACCTGATGGTCGCCTTCATGGCCTGGGAGGGCTACAACTTTGAGGACGCGATCATCCTCAGCAGCCGCCTCGTCAAGGACGACGAACTAACTTCGATTCACATCGAGGAGTACGAGGTTGACGCCCGCTCAACGAAGCTCGGCGACGAGGAAATCACGCGTGACATTCCGAACCGCTCGGAAGAGTCGCTGCGTAATCTCGACGACCGCGGCATCGTTCGCGTAGGCGCCGAGGTTCTCTCCGGCGATCTGCTGGTCGGCAAGGTGACGCCGAAGGGCGAGACCGAGCTGACGGCGGAAGAGAAGCTGATCCGCGCGATCTTCAAGGAGAAGGCGCGCGAGGTTCGCGACACGTCGCTGAAGGTTCCGCACGGTGAGGGCGGCGTCGTGATCGACGTTCAGACCTTCTCGCGCGAGGACGAAGATGAGCTTCAGGCTGGCGTTAACGACCTGATCCGCGTCTTCGTCGCGAAGAAGCGCAAGATCTCAGAAGGCGACAAGCTCGCCGGCCGCCACGGCAACAAGGGTGTTATCTCGAAGATCGTTGATGAGCAGGACATGCCGTTCCTTGAGGACGGCACGCCTGTTGACGTGATTCTCAACCCGCTCGGCGTGCCAAGCCGAATGAACGTCGGTCAGATCCTTGAGACGCACCTCGGTTGGGCTGCGGCGCAGGGCTGGTACGACGACGGCACGCAAGCCTTCAAAGAATCTCGTGACGATGACAATCGCGTCTACGTTTCAACGCCCGTCTTCGACGGCGCAACCGTTGAGGACGTCGACACGGCTCTCGTCAAGTGGCAGGACGAGCATCAGGGCCGGATCCAGATGGACGTCGACAAGTCGAAGCCGATCGGAACCCAGGCTTCAGGCAAGTTCACGCTCTTCAATGGCCGCACGGGCGAGCCGTTCGAGCAGCAGGTGACAGTCGGCTACATGTACATCCTCAAGCTGCTGCACCTCGTTGACGACAAGATTCACGCTCGTTCAACCGGTCCGTACTCGCTCGTCACGCAGCAGCCGCTCGGCGGTAAGGCGCAGTTCGGTGGCCAGCGCTTCGGCGAGATGGAGGTTTGGGCGCTGGAGGCTTACGGCGCCGCCTACACGCTGCAGGAGATGCTGACCGTTAAGTCCGATGACACCGTCGGCCGCGTTAAGGCCTACGAGGCAATCGTCAAGGGCGAGAACATTCCTGAGCCCTCAATCCCTGAATCATTCAAGGTGCTGCTGAAGGAGATGCAGTCACTCGGGCTCGACGTCAACGTCGTCTCCGATTCGGGCGAGCGGGCAGAAATTCCAAGCGAAGAGGACGACCTCTTGCGCGCCGCCGAGGAGCTCGGCATCGACCTTTCAGGCGCTCGCGCCGGCGAGGTAGTCGAAGGCGAAGAAGTCGAAGCTAGTGAAGAGGGCGGCGACGAAGAGGTTGCCGCTGAAGAGACCAAGGCAGAGGAAACAGCATGATCGACATCAATAACTTCGACGCAATTGAGATCGGGCTCGCTTCCTCGAAGCAGATCCGTGGCTGGAGTTCGGGCGAGGTAACGAAGCCTGAGACGATCAACTACCGCACACTCAAGCCGGAAAAAGACGGCCTCTTCTGCGAGCGCATCTTCGGCCCTACAAAGGACTGGGAGTGCTACTGCGGTAAGTACAAGCGCGTCCGTTACAAGGGAATCGTCTGCGAGCGCTGCGGCGTTGAAGTGACGCGCTCAAAGGTTCGCCGCGAGCGGATGGGTCACATCGACCTCGCCTCGCCGGTCAGCCACATCTGGTTCTTCAAGGGCGTCCCAAGCCGAATCGGCTACCTGCTCGACATGGCTCCAAAAGAGCTCGAGAAGATTCTCTACTTCGCAGCCTCAGTCGTTACCTGGGTAGATCAGGAGGCTCGCTGGCGCGACATCTCGGTACTCGAGCCTCAGATGCAGTCTGAGATCGACAACCTCGTCAGCGAAGAGAAGGAACACACGACGCATCTGCGCACGATGCTCGCGGCACGCACGAGCTACCTCGAGGACGGCTCACAGGCCGACTTTGGCGACGAAGATTTCGTCTGGGCCGATCGCCTCGACATCAACGTCAAGAAGCTCTCAGCCGATGAGCGCAAGAAGCAGATCACTGAACTTACGAAGGCTCTTAACTCGGACATCGATGACACCGAGGCCTACTACGACGATCAACGGATGCGTCTGCGTGAAGTTTGGAAGCTGTTCGCAAACAAGGTCGAGCCGTCGGACGATCCGCCGGCCGAAGGTGAAGAGTGGCCGCTCAGCGCTTACACCGACCGTCCTGAAGAGAAGGACGAGTTCCAGCCGAAGAAGCTGATCGCCGACGAGACCTTCTTCCGTGAACTGAAGGGTCGCTTCGGTTCGCCGTACGGCTTTGGCGAGTACTTCGGTGGCGGCATGGGCGCAGAGCACGTGCGTGAGCTGCTGCTCTCGAAAGAGGACTACAAGCGCGAAGGCCGCAAGCGCAAGGTTGATGCTGACCGCCTTGCCGGAACCGATCTAGCGCCGGCCGACATGCCCGGCATCGTGATGGAACACGAGCGCGTTGACCTCGAGGACGAAGTCAAGAACGGCAAGGGCCAGAAGCAGGCCCGCGCGGTCAAGCGGCTGAAGGTTCTTTCGGCCTTCCTTGGTTCTAACAACAAGCCCGAGATGATGATCCTTGACGCCGTTCCAGTGATCCCGCCGGAGCTGCGCCCGATGGTCCAGCTCGACGGTGGCCGCTTTGCGACCTCTGACCTAAACGACCTTTACCGCCGCGTGATCAACCGCAACAACCGCCTCAAGCGTCTGCTTGACCTCGGCGCACCGGAGATCATCGTCAACAACGAGCGTCGGATGCTGCAAGAGGCCGTCGACGCACTCTTCGACAACGGCCGCCGTGGCCGTCCAGTTACAGGACCGGGCAACCGTCCGCTGAAGTCGCTCTCCGACATGCTCAAGGGCAAGCAGGGTCGCTTCCGTCAGAACCTGCTCGGTAAGCGCGTTGACTACTCAGGTCGTTCGGTAATCGTTTCCGGCCCGTACCTGAAGCTCTACCAGTGCGGTCTGCCGAAGCTGATGGCGCTCGAACTGTTCAAGCCATTCATCATGGCGAAGCTCGTCGAGCACGGCAGCGCACAGAACATCAAGGCCGCGAAGAAGATGGTCGACACGATGGTTCCCGAGGTTTGGGACGTGCTCGAAGACGTGATCAGTGAGCACCCAGTGCTGCTGAACCGCGCCCCGACGCTTCACCGTCTCGGCATCCAAGCCTTCGAGCCGATCCTCGTCGAAGGCAAGGCGATTCAGGTTCACCCGCTCGTCTGTCACGCCTTCAACGCCGACTTCGACGGCGACCAGATGGCCGTTCACGTGCCGCTAAGCGCCGAGGCTCAGGCCGAAGCGCGGATCCTGATGCTCTCGTCGAACAACATCCTCTCGCCCGCCAACGGAGATCCGCTGACTACTCCGACCCAGGAGATGGTGCTTGGCGCCTACTACCTGACGTACGGGCCTGACGCCGCCGAACTGGCGAAGACGCAGGAGCTTTTGACCGGCGACAAGTGGCCGAAGAGTAAGGATCGTCCGCGTGTATTCCGCACCGCTCAAGAGGCGGAGCTGCTGCACGAGAGCCGGATCGTCAACCTTCACGACCTAGCTGAGTACCGCCCTGCCGGCACCAGCGGTGGGCACCTGCTGACGACCGTTGGCCGAATCATCTACAACGATCGCATCGAGCGCTCGCTTGCAGATGCCCTTGGCGAGACTTTCAACCCTGACGATTACGAGTTCATCAACCAGTCGATCCGTAAGCGCGACACGGTTGTAATCATCGACTCGTTGGTGCAGACATACGGCGCCTCGGCAGTATCGATGGTGCTCGACGCGTTCAAGGATCTCGGCTTCCGCTACGCAACGTTGGCTGGAATCACGATCTCCAAGAACGACGTCGTAATCCCTGAGAACAAGCAGGAAATTCTCTCCGTTTACGAAGACGAGGTTGCTGAAATTCAGGGCCAGTACGACATCGGCCTGATCACGCAGCAGGAGCGTCACGAAGCGGTCGTCGACAAGTGGACAGCCGCCACCGAAGCCGTTGCTCAGGCGATGGAAGAGAACTTCGATGAGCTCAACCCGATCTTCATGATGGCCGACAGTGGCGCTCGTGGATCGTTCAAGCAGATCCGCCAGCTGGCCGGTATGCGTGGACTGATGGCGAACCCGAAGGGCGAGATTATTGAGCGCCCAATCAAGGCCAACTTCATGGAAGGCCTGACGGTTCTCGAGTACTTCATCTCAACCCACGGTGCGCGTAAGGGAATCGCCGACACGGCGCTCCGTACCGCCGACTCCGGCTACCTAACGCGCCGCCTCGTCGACGTTGCTCAGGACGTGATCATTCGCGAGCCTGACTGCAAGACGAAGGAATCGATCGACCTTAAGATCCTCGACCTTCAGGGTGACCCGAACGTCAACCTGATCGGCCGCATTGCAGCCGAGAAGATCGAAACTAAGCGCGGCCGAGTAATCGCTCAGAAGGGCGCCGAGATCGATCGCGCCGAGTTGGCTGAACTGGTTGAGAGCCTCGACCAGATGGACAGCACTCAGGTCGCCGTTCGCTCGACGCTGAAGTGCCGCTCCGAGGTTGGAATCTGCCAGGCCTGTTACGGCCGCGCACTTGCAACCGGCCAGCTGGCCCAGATCGGCGACGCGGTCGGCATTGTTGCCGCCCAGTCGATCGGCGAGCCAGGCACGCAGCTGACGATGCGTACCTTCCACACCGGCGGCGTCGCCGGCGCCGACATCACGCACGGTCTGCCGCGCGTGGTCGAGCTATTCGAGGCGCGCAAGCCGAAGGGCCTCGCTGAGATGTCGCAGGAATCGGGCATCGTCACGACCGAGGACACGGAGAAGAACCGCGTTGTAACGGTCACCGACGATGGCGGCGAAGAGCACGCCTACCTGTTCCCACGCCGCACCCGTCTGCTGGTCGAAAATGGCCAGAAGATCGAGAAGGGCGCACAGCTAAACGAAGGCTCGCTCTACCCGCACGACCTACTCGCACTGCGCAGCCGCACCGAGGCTGAGCAGTACTTCGTCGATGAGGTCCAGAAGGTTTACCGCTCGCAGGGCGTCGACATCAACGACAAGCACATCGAGCTGATCGTGCGCCAGATGATGAAGAAGGTTCGCGTTGATCAGCGTGGCGATTCGGGCTACCTGCCCGGCCAGCTCGTTGACCGCCACCTGTTCATGGACCGCAACGCCGAGGTCAAGAAGAAGAAGGGCGAGACCGCTCAGTACGAAGAGGTCATTCTTGGCATCACGAAGGCATCGCTGAACACCGATTCCTTCCTCTCGGCCGCCTCCTTCCAGGAGACGACGAAGGTCCTTACCGACGCCGCGCTAGAGGGCAAGAAGGACAAGCTCGCCGGGCTCAAGGAGAACGTCATCATCGGCAAGCTGATTCCGGCTGCGACCGGCCTCAAGCTCTACCGTCGGATCGAGATCGAGCCGACCGAGCCGCTGCCGAGCGCTGAAGAGATCGTGATGCTCGACGGTGAAGAGCTGGCAGCTGAGCTTGGCCTCGCCGAGGAGTTTGGCGGCGAAGTTGGAGCCGGGCTCGAGCAGGACATCAACGAGCTCGAGCAGATCGGCGTCGGAGTCGACGACGGCTTCGCTGAAGAGATCCCTGATCTCGAGCTTCCGCCTGAGACTGAGTAGCTAATCGCTATAGCGCTGCAGCCCACGCCCGCAACTCGGCGGCGTGGGGTTCGTCCAGCCCTGTGCTGGGATCGGTCTGCACCAGCAGCGTTGGCCCAGTTCGTGCCGCTGCCCACTCACGGCAGGCTTCGTCAAGCGCGTCGTCGATCCAAGCTAGCGGGCGTTGGTGGCCAGCAAAATCGTCGATCGCCTGCAGCTTCCAGTGCGCACGGGCTTTGCCGGGGTTGCGTTCGAACTGCAGAAATGGCAGCTCAGATGGCAACCCAAGCCACTGTGGCAGGTAGTCGTTTGCCTTCTCTTCCCAGCCGGTGCACCAAACAAGCTCGAAATGATCGCCTAAGCCAGGCAGGTGCTCGGCGGCGCGGGCCGAACAGAGATGAAGTATTCCGTCGACGTGCAGCCACTCTCCCTCCGGCAGCGCGTTGGGATCGAAGCCAAATAGCGATATGACCCCGTCAACATCGACGAGTAGCAGTGGTTTGCCTGAATCTGGGTTGTTCCCCGCTGCGCTAATCACAGCCTGCAGTATCACTCAACTCGGCCGATCGAAGCACCAACGCTGATGCTCAACCTTGGCCTGCTGATCGCGCTGCTCAGCGCGCTAACGATGAACCTCGCGTTCTTCTTCAAGTTCCGTGGCGCGCGCGTGGCGCCGCTCGTCGATCTTCGCCACCCGCTCGCCAGCGCAATCGAGCTCTGGAAGTCGAAGTGGTTCGCGATCGGCATGGTCGTCGGCTTGATCGCCTGGGGGATGCACGTCGCGGCCTTGACGATTGCGCCGCTCTCACTCGTCCAGGCCGTCGTCGCCAGCGGCGTCGCGTTGGTCGCCGTGATGGCCGACAAGATCTTTGGCCTTCAGGTCGGCAGGCGGCAGTGGTGGGGGCTCGCGCTGACGGCCATCGGCCTCGCGCTGCTGGCGCTAACGATGCCCGCCTCAGTTGGCCCCTACGCCTCGTATTCCGGCCCGCAGATGGCGCTCTTTGAGGCCGTTCTACTAGCCGTCGGCGTAGTTCTCATCGTTGGCCCGCGGGCCGCTGGCGCTCGCACCGAGCATCATGGGATTGCCTTGGCCGCCGCCGCCGGGATCATGTTCGGGGTCTGCAACGTCAGCGTAAAGGCGCTAACCGGCACGCTCCCCGACGCTGGCCTCGCTGGCGTAATCAGCGCGCCAATGCTGATCGCGATAGTGGCCTCGATTGGGGCCTTCTACGCCTCGGCGCGAAGCCTTCAGCTAGGCGGCGCGGTCGCCGTGATCGGCATCACCGGCACCGCCAGCAGCATCACTTGTGTTGCCGGCGGCATTCTTGTCTTTGGTGATCCAATGCCCGGTGACCTGCTTGGGATGCTCGTTCAAGGCTTGGCATTCTTGCTCGTGATCTTCGCTTCGGCACTGATTCCCGCTTCGCGCGCCGGTCAAATCTCGACTTAAGTCGCCGCCGCGCGGTAACGTAGGGGGTATGGCCACTACTTCCAGCAGCTTGACCTCAGAACAACTTCAAGAGCTCGCCAACAGGCACCTCTGGCTGCACTTCAGCCGGATGGGCGCGTACCAGCGCGGCGAAGAGATCCCGATCATCGTTCGCGGCGACGGTTGCTACGTCTGGGACGACCACGGAAACCGCTACATCGACGCCCTCAGCTCGCTCTACTGCGTCAACATCGGCCACGGCCGTGGAGATATCGCCCAGGCAGGCGCCGACCAAGCGAAAGAGCTCGGCTTCTTCACCAACTGGTCTTACGCCCATCCGAAGTCGATTGAGCTGGCGGCGAAGGTTGCTTCGCTGACCCCCGGCGACCTCAACCGCATCTTCTTCACCTCCGGTGGTGGCGAGTCGGTCGAATCGGCGCTGAAGCTCTCGCGCCAGTACCACAAGCTGACCGGCAACCCGAACAAGACGAAGATCATCGCCCGCAATATCGCTTACCACGGAACGACGATGGGCGCGCTCGCTGCGACCGGTCTCACTTACGCACGTCAGCCTTATGAGCCGCTGATGCCGGGCGGCTGCCACGTGCCGAACACAAACCTTTACCGCTTGCCCCCGGGCTACGGCGCTGAGAACCTCGCTGAGGCAATCGTCGAGCAGATTGAGTTTGAGGGCCCCGACACGGTCGCGGCCGTGATCCTCGAGCCGGTCCAGAACGCTGGCGGTTGCTTCGTTCCGCCGGACGGCTACTTCCAGCGCGTGCGCGAGATCTGCGACGAATACAACTGCCTAATGATCTCCGACGAGGTGATCTGTTCCTGGGGTCGCCTTGGTGAATGGTTCGGCGCGCAGCGCTTCGACTACCAGCCCGACATCATCACGACCGCCAAGGGCCTGACTTCGGCTTACGCTTCGATGGGCGCGATGATCGCCTCCGATCGCTTGATGGAGCCGTTCCTCGAGGGCAACAACTCGTTCGTCCACGGCTTTACTTTTGGCGGCCATCCGATGGCCTCGGCAATCGCGCTGGCAAACATTAAGGCGATGGAGGACGAAGAGGTAATCGAAAACGTGCGTGAGAATGAGCCTTATCTGCGCGCGATGCTGGAGTCGATGCGCGACATTCCGATCGTCGGCGACGTCCGCGGCGCCGGTTACTTCCACGCGATCGAACTGGTCAAGGATCGCGAAACGCAAGAGACCTTCAACGACGAAGAGTCGGAGGACCTGCTGCGTGGCTACCTCTCCGGCGCGCTCTACGGCAATGGCCTGATTTGCCGTTCCGATGATCGTGGCGACCCGGTCATTCAGTTTGCGCCACCGCTGATTGCCGGCCGAGAGGTGATTGATGAGATCGGTTCGATCCTGCGGCCGGTGCTGGAAGGTGCCAGCGAGCGTCTCGGACTCTAATGAAGATTGGCGTCCCTGCTGAGATAAAAGTCGACGAATACCGCGTGGCAATCACGCCTTCGGGTGTGCGGGAGCTGACAGCCCATGGCCACAGCGTCGTGATTGAGAAGGGTGCCGGTGAAGGCTCAGCGATAGCCGACGCCGAGTACGTCGAGCAGGGCGCAGAGATGTTGAAAGATGCCGACGCCGTCTTTGCTGAGGCCGAGATGATCCTGAAGGTCAAGGAGCCCCAGCCAGAGGAGGTCGCGCGGCTGCGGCCGGGCCAAGTCCTCTTCACCTATCTGCACCTCGCTCCAGACCCAGAGCTGACGGCCGGCCTAGTCGCTTCAGGCGCCACCTGCGTCGCCTACGAGACGGTCGAGGATTCGGGTGGCCGCCTGCCGCTGCTGGCGCCGATGAGTGAGATTGCCGGCAAGATCGCCACCCAGGCTGGAGCTTTCATGCTCGAGAAGCCGCTCGGCGGTCGCGGCCTGCTGCTCGGCGGAGTTCCTGGCGTTGCAGCCGGCAAGGTGATGGTGATCGGCGGCGGCGTCGTCGGCCAGAACGCCGCTGACATCGCAGTTGGAATGGGCGCTGAGGTCTACATCTATGACCGCAACATCGACCGCCTGCGCGAGCTTGAGCCGCTGATGAAGGGCCTTGTTTCAACTTGCTTTGCCTCGACGCTTGAGATCGAACAGCGGCTGCCGGAGATGGACCTCGTCGTTGGCGCCGTGCTCGTCAAGGGCGGCAAGGCGCCGCACGTGATCACGCGCGAGCAGCTCAGCCTGATGAAGCCCGGCTCGGTTCTCGTTGACGTAGCGATCGATCAGGGGGGATGCTTCGAAACGTCGAAGGCGACGACGCACAGCGACCCGACCTACGTTGTCGACGGTGTCATCCACTACTGCGTCGCGAACATGCCGGGCGCGGTCCCAATCACCAGCACCTGGGCGCTGACGAACGCGACGATGCCGTTCGTTCTGAAGCTCGCCGATCTCGGTATCCACGGGGCTCTGCGAGCCGACCCGGGCTTCATGAAGGGGCTCAACGTCGCGGCCGGGCGGGTCACCTACGAGCCGGTTGCCGAAGACCAAGGTTTGAGCCATATTGCCCCCGAAGAGGCGCTGGAATTAGTCGCGCAAGCGGCCTGATTGCAGCTCCGGCGGCCATTTTCCGAGCTTCGCTGCTAACCTCCTGCGCTGCATGCCAACGACTAGCCAACTAATTCGCAAGGGTCGCACGCCCAAGCCGAAGAAGCTCTCCACGCCTGGACTCAAGTCGGGCAAAGGCCGTAAGACGAAGGTTGCCGCTCCTCAGCGCCGAGGCGTCTGCACCCGCGTCTACACGACAACGCCGAAGAAGCCGAACTCCGCGCTGCGCAAGGTCGCCCGTGTTCGCATCACCGGCGGCGCTGAAGTAACCGCTTACATCCCAGGCGAAGGCCACAACCTGCAGGAGCACTCGGTCGTGCTCGTCCGCGGCGGCCGCGTCAAGGATCTTCCAGGCGTCCGCTACAAGGTCGTCCGTGGCACGCTCGATGCCTCAGGCGTTAGCGATCGCAAACAATCCCGCAGCATGTACGGCGTAAAGAAGTCATAGATAAATAATGCGCCGTAACGCTGCCCAGCTTCGCCCGGTTCAGCCGGACCCAATTCACCGCTCGCGGCTTGTTCAGCAGGTCGTCAACAAGGTGATGCTCGACGGTAAGAAGTCGACCGCCGAAGCGATCGTCTACGACGCGCTCGCAATCCTCGCCGAGAAGAGCGGCAAGGATGCCGTTGAGGCGCTCGAAGAGTCGATCGTCTCACTTACACCTTCGCTTGAAGTTCGTTCGCGCCGCGTCGGTGGCGCCACGTACCAGGTGCCGGTTGAGGTTCACGCCCGCCGTGCCCGCACGCTCGCCGTCCGCTGGCTGGTCGAGTTCGCTCGCGCCCGCCGCGAGAAGACGATGGCGCAGCGCCTCGCAGCCGAATTGCTTGAGGCTCAGACGCAGCAGGGTGGCGCTTACAAGCGCAAGGACGACATCTACCGCATGGCACAGGCCAACAAGGCCTTCGCGCACTACCGCTGGTAGTCGCCGCTAGCTCGCGCGGTCAACTCACGCCACGCAGCACGGCGCCCAACGCGGCTGAATCGCTTCGATCCTTTGCTAGTATCGGGCTTCGTTCGGTGTAGCGCGTTGTTTATTCTCGCGCTGCACCGGCGATTCGATTGCCTAATGATGGAACGATTTACGACATAGCGCGCGGTCCAGGATCAGATTCTGCTGTGCGCGCGGGCCAGATTGGCCCGTTTTTTGTTCTCTGAAGTAACGCAAGACCCAGATTTTCATGCCACGCCCATTCACACTGACAAATACCCGCAACATCGGAATCATGGCTCACATCGACGCCGGTAAAACGACGACGACCGAGCGGATCCTCTTCTACACCGGCCGTACCTACAAGATCGGTGAGGTTCACGAGGGCGCAGCAACGATGGACTGGATGGAGCAGGAGCAGGAGCGCGGCATCACGATCACCTCAGCCGCGACGACCTGCACGTGGGACGACCACCGCATCAACATCATCGACACGCCCGGCCACGTTGACTTCACGGTCGAGGTCGAGCGCTCATTGCGCGTACTCGACGGCGCAATCGCCCTTTTTGACTCGGTAGCCGGCGTTGAGCCGCAGTCCGAGACGGTCTGGCGCCAGGCCGACAAGTACACCGTTCCGCGGATCGCCTACATCAACAAGATGGACCGCACCGGCGCAGACTTCTCGCAAGGCGTACAGACGATGATCGATCGTCTCGGCGCCAACCCGGTCCCAATTCAGCTCCCGATCGGCGCCGAAGGCGACTTCGCCGGGGTCATCGACCTCGTTGAGATGAAGGCGATCACCTATGCCGACGAGATGGGCTCAGATCAGCTGACCGGTGAGATTCCGGAAGCGATGCAGGCCGAGGCTCAGGCCGCCCGTGATCACCTGCTGGAAGAGGCTTCAAACCACGACGACGAGCTGGTCGAGCTGATTCTCGACGAAGCTGACGTCCCCGTTGACGTGCTCAAGCGCGCAATTCGCGCCGCCACGCTGGGAATTCACTTCACTCCCGTGCTCTGCGGCTCATCGTTCAAGAACAAGGGCGTCCAGCCGCTACTCGACGCTGTGATCGATTACCTCCCTTCACCGCTCGACGTTCCTCCGGTCGAAGGCGTCGATCCGAAGAGCGATGCAGTCGTCGTCCGTAACGCTGACGACTCCGAGCCTTTCGCTGCGCTGGCCTTCAAGATCATGGCCGATCCGTTCGTCGGCAAGCTGACCTTCTTCCGCGTTTACTCCGGCACGCTCGAAGCGGGCGGCCGCGTACTCAACGTCGGCTCCGGCAAGACCGAGCGCGTTGGGCGAATCTTGATGATGCACGCCAACGACCGCGAAGAGCTGGAGAAGGTCTACGCCGGCGACATCGCAGCAGGCGTCGGCATCAAGCAGATCGTTACCGGTGACACGCTCTGCGCGCCGGACCAGCCGGTCAAGCTTGAGACGATCGTCTTCCCTGAGCCGGTGATCAAGGTTGCCGTCGAGCCTAAGACGAAGTCCGACCAAGAGAAGATGTCGGTCGCGCTAGGCCGTCTCGCCGAAGAGGACCCGACCTTCCAAGTCCAGACCAACGAAGAGACCGGCCAGACCGAGATCTCCGGGATGGGCGAGCTTCACCTCGAAGTTCTTGTTGACCGTATGCGCCGCGAGTTCAACGTTGAGGCGAACGTCGGCAAGCCGCAGGTTTCGTACCGCGAGACGGTTCGCGGCACGGCACAGAAGATCGAAGGCAAGTTCATCCGCCAGACCGGTGGTTCAGGCCAGTACGGCGTCGTCTACATCGATATGGAGCCTGCTCCAGGCGTCGGCTTTGAGTTCGTCAGCGCGATCAAGGGCGGCTCGGTTCCGTCGGAGTTCATCGGCGCAGTCGAGAAGGGCTGCGAAGAGGCGATGGACAACGGCGTTAAGGCCGGCTACCCGATGGTCGACATCCGCGTAACGCTGACCGACGGCAAGTACCACGACACAGACTCTTCAGAGATCGCCTTCAAGGTCGCCGGTTCGATCGCCTTCAAGGAGGCCGCTCGCCGCGCCAAGCCGGTACTTCTGGAGCCAATCTTCAAGATCGAAGTAGTAACGCCCGAGGAGTTCATGGGCGACGTGATCGGCGACCTCAACCGTCGTCGCGGCCGCGTCGAAGGAATGGAGCCACGCGGAAACGCGCAGGTTGTTGACGCCTACGCGCCGCTTTCCGAGATGTTCGGTTACGCCACTGATTTGCGCTCTGCAACCCAGGGCCGCGCTACTTATACGATGCAATTTGAACGGTACGAAGAGGTTCCCCCGAACATCGCCGAGAAGATCGTCGAGAACAGGACGGGCGAGGTAGTCGCTGCGTAAACGCGTCGGCGACGGTATTTAGGTAGATTTCCCTGGTCGTCCGGAAACGGTCATCAGGGCCTATTCGACAGACAGACAGGAGCAAACGCGGTGTCCAAGGAGAAGTTCGAACGCGACAAACCACACGTGAACGTCGGAACCATTGGTCATATCGACCATGGCAAGACCACGTTGACCGCAGCCATCACCACGGTGTTGGCTGAAAAGTCCGGCGGAGAAGCCAAAAGCTTCACGGAGATCGACAACGCCCCTGAGGAGAAGGAACGCGGGATTACGATCTCGACCTCACACGTTGAATACGAGACCGAGAACCGCCATTACGCCCACGTTGACTGTCCGGGCCACGCTGATTATGTGAAGAACATGATCACCGGCGCGGCACAGATGGACGGGGCGATCCTCGTTGTGTCGGCAGCCGATGGCCCGATGCCCCAGACTCGTGAGCACATCCTGCTCGCCCGTCAGGTTGGCGTCCCGTACATCGTTGTCTTCCTCAACAAGGCCGACATGGTCGACGACGAGGAGCTACTTGAGCTCGTCGAGGTCGAAGTCCGCGATCTGCTCACCGAGTACGACTTCCCGGGCGACGACGTTCCATTCATCACCGGGTCAGCGCTGAAGGCGCTGGAGGGTGACGAGGCTTACAAGGAGAAGATCATCGAGCTCGCAGCTGCGCTCGACGATTACATCCCGCAGCCTGTCCGTGAGCTTGACAAGCCGTTCCTGATGCCGGTTGAGGATGTCTTCTCGATCACCGGTCGTGGAACTGTGGCTACTGGCCGTATCGAGCAGGGCGTCGTCAAGACTGGCGATGAGGTGGAGATCGTGGGCATCACCGACACGACCAAGACCGTCATCACCGGCGTTGAGATGTTCCGCAAGTTGCTCGACGACGGTCAAGCCGGCGACAACGTTGGCTGCCTGCTGCGTGGTACCGACCGCGAGGAGATTCAGCGCGGCCAGGTTCTCTGCAAGCCGGGCTCAATCACGCCGCACACCAAGTTCAAAGCTGAGGTCTACGTGCTGAAGAAGGAAGAGGGTGGTCGTCACACTCCTTTCTTCACCGGCTACCGGCCACAGTTCTACTTCCGTACGACCGATGTGACCGGTTCAGCCCATCTGCCCGAAGGGGTCGAGATGGTCATGCCTGGTGACAACGTCACGATGGAAATCGATCTGATTCAGCCAATCGCGATGGACAAGGGTCTGCGCTTCGCAATTCGCGAAGGCGGCCGTACTGTCGGCTCAGGAGTTGTGACCGACGTCATCGAGTAACACCGTGAACAGGGCGGCGCTCTGCAACTAGTGCAGGGCCCGCCCCGTCGCGTTTTTCATCAGATACGACCAACGCAGCCTGTGGGGCGAAGCCCGCTCGTTTGAGCCTTCGCCCTTTTCGGCCGTCAGCAGCGCCAAGTAATCCGCAGCACAAACAGAGGAAATTTGTACCAACCAAAATGGCAGTAGCAACTCAAAATAAGATCAGGATCCGGCTCAAGGCCTACGACCACTCGGCAATCGAGACGGCGGCCAAAGAGATCGTTGAAACGGCCACGCGCACCGGCGCGTCGGTTACCGGACCGGTTCCACTGCCGACCGAAAAAAACGTCTACTGCGTGATCCGCTCGCCGTTCAAGGACAAGGACTCGCGCGAGCACTTCGAGATCCGTACCCACAAGCGTCTGATTGACATTCATCAGCCGACTCCCAAGACCGTTGACTCGCTTCAGCGCCTCGATCAACTGCCAGCCGGCGTTGACATCGAGATCCGGCTCGCAGGTTAGGTATTTCGATGGCCGCGATCCTCGCCAAGAAGCTCGGTATGACCCAACTCTTCATGGATGATGGCCGCGTTGAGCGCGTCACCGT
>JBIHZY010000111.1:0-6292 GCA_044240185.1 Solirubrobacteraceae bacterium | reverse complement strand
ACCAGCGACTCGTCGAGGCTCGGTGCCTCGAAGACGATCTTCTCGCGGCCAGCCTTCTCGCGCAGCTCGTGCTGCAGCGCGCAAAGCTTCTTGATCTCGCCGTGTGCAATGTCGAGCGCGTCGAGGATCTCGTCCTCGCCGATCTCTGTCGCTCCAGCTTCAACCATCAAGATCGCCTCTTCAGTACCGGCGACGACGAGATCGAGCTCGCAGCCGTCAAGCAGCGATTCTTCGGTTGGGTTGATCACGAACGAGCCGTCGATCTTGCCGATACGAACCGAGCCGACCGGAGTCGGGAGTGGAACCTGCGAGATCATCAGCGCCGCTGAGGCACCGTTCATCGCGAGGATGTCGTACGGGTGAACCATGTCGACGCTCAGTGGCATTGCCACAAGCTGCGTCTCGTAGTGCCAGCCCTTCGGGAAGAGCGGACGGATTGGACGGTCGATCATTCGTGCGGTCAGCGTGCCCTTCTCGCCTGAGCGACCTTCGCGCTTGAAGAACGAGCCGGGGATCTTGCCCGCGGCGTACATCCGCTCTTCAACGTCAACGGTCAAAGGAAGGAAATCAACGTCGCGCAGGTTCCCGACGGTCGCTGTACATAGGACCATCGTGTCGCCCTGACGGATTACTACGGCGCCTCCGGCCTGCTTGGCCATCTTGCCGGTTTCCATCGTGATTTCAGTGCCGCCGATCTCAGCCGAGACCGTGGTCACAGTGTTGGTAGTCATTTGGTGTTGTACTCCTCAAAAAAGGCCGCCTTCGGATCCTGCGGCCTGTTAGTTAAATTCTTTTCGGTATCCGATTACGGCCATCCTAGCCGCCTCGCGTGCTGCGCCGCAGGACGGCTGTCACTACTAGACGGCGGGAAAGTCGCTCCGCAGCTCGCCGCCGACAACAAAAGTCGGCGCTCCGACCACTCCCGCGCGCATCGCAGCCGTACCGGAGTCAGCGACAAGCTCAGCGAGAGCTGGGTCGCGGCGGTCAGCTTCGAAGCGGTCGACGTCAATCCCGAGCAGCTCGCAGCGCTGCCAGAGGTGGGGATCGTCGAGCCGGCCCTGATCGGCAAAGAGTGAGTCGTGGAACTCCCAGAAGAGTCCCTGGCGAGCGGCCGCCTCCGATGCGATCGCAAGCTTTACCGCTCGCGGGCTACGCGCCGCCAGGGCGAAATGACGGAAACAGACCGAAGCGCCGCTTGTACGCAGACGCTCAGCGGCAACCGCGCAGTCGGGGCAGCTGAACTCGGCGTAAACAATTAGCGGCTGCGGGTCGGCCCCACGCAGATGGTCGTTGGGTCCGACTGGATCAACCGGCAGGCTGCTCAAATCACGCATCGCTACTCGAACAGTAGATCGATAAGCCCAGCAGCGTCGTATCCCCAGCGATGAGCATTCACACACTTACCCGCCAGCAGGAACTCGACGGCAGCCCAGAGGATGTCTTCCCGTTCTTCGCCGACGCGACAAATCTCGAAGCGATCACTCCCCCACTCTTAGCTTTTCAGGTGACGACGCCGCGGCCGATCGAGATGCACGCCGGAACCTTGATCGAATATCGGCTCAAGGTTCATCGCATTCCAATTCGATGGCGAACGCTGATCGAAGAGTGGCAACCGTCCGAGCTGTTCGTAGACACGCAGCTCAAAGGGCCCTACAAGCTCTGGCACCACACGCATACTTTTGAGCCGCTACCCGGCGGCCGCACGCTGATGGGCGACGTGGTGCGTTACTCGATCGGTTACGGCCCTGTTGGCGACCTAGCCCATGCTCTCTTCGTCGGCCGCGACGTGGCGTCGATCTTTGACTACCGCGCGGAAGTGATCGCACCGCTGCTTGCCGCCGACGTAGAGCGGCGCGCCAGCAGCAATCCCCGCTGAACTTCAGCTGACGGCGAGGCCGTCGATGATCAGATTGACGCCCGGCATGTCGCCAGGGCTGTCGGCGAGGTGGCTCCAAGTGACGCACCCGTCGGGGCCAACGATCACGATCGCGCGATTCGTCATCCCAGCCGGATCGAAGTAAGCGCCGAAGATCTTCGCGGCCGCGCCCTTCGGCTCAAAGTCGGAAAGCTGTTCGATCGGAACGCCGAGCTGTTCGCGGAAGGCGATCTGGGAAAAGGTCGGGTCGGTCGAAACGGCGTAGAGGACGGCGCCATCGGCTGTGATTTCAGGCAAAGCCTCGGTGTAGACCTGAAGCTGGCTCGTGCAAACAGGGCTGAATGCAAACGGGTAGAAGACGAGCACCGTCGTCTGGCCTACGAGGTCGGCCTCAGTGAAATTCGAACCGTCCTCACGGGCCAAGCTAAACGGAGGCACCTGCGTGCCTGGTGCGAGGATGCTCACTTACGCAGGCCGAGTGCTGTTACGAGCTCACGATACGCCTCGAGGTTGCTGCTCTGCAGGTAGTTCAGCAGGCGGCGTCTACGACCGACCAGCATCAGCAGGCCACGGCGCGAGGCATGATCCTTCTTAGCGCCGCGCAAGTGCTCGGTCAGGTCCTCGATCCGTTGGCTTAGCAGCGCGATCTGTACGCGCGTGTCGCCGGTGTTTGTCTCGTCGCCACCGTAGGTGGCTGCGAGTTCACGGGTCTTCTCTGGGGTAAGCGTGCTCATCGAATGACGCAGGCTAGCAGCACGCCACTGTTAGCGGCCCGCGAGCGCACGCGCAGCTTCGACGTCAGCGGCCATCTGAAGCTTCAGCGCGTCGACGCTTTCGAAGCTCTCCTCGCCGCGCAAACGCTCAATGAATTCAACCCGCAACTGCTGGCCGTAGAGGTCGCCATCAAAGTCCAGTAGGTAAGCCTCGATTAGCTCCCCAAGCTCGCTGTCAAACATCGGGCGCATTCCAACGTTTATCGCAGCAAGGCAAGTTTGGCCGCGGTCGAGATGAACCTTGCCCGCGTAAACGCCGTGGCCAGGGGTGCAGTAGCCAGCGGCCGGGTTCAAGTTCGCTGTCGGATAGCCGAGCTCGCGGCCACGCTTTTCTCCATGCTGAACCAGCCCGCTGAATAGATACGGCGCGCCTAGCAGACGGTTTGCCTCTGCTACATCGCCGTCACGGAGCAACGCGCGGATCCGGCTCGAGCTGACCGGCGCACCGTCGAGCTCAAACAGGGGCTTCACGTCAGTTTCGAAGCGATCGTCGGCGATCAGTAGCTCTGCCCGCCCCTTGGCCTTCTTGCCGAAGCCGAAGTTATCGCCAACTTGAACTCGCTTTGCGCCTAGCTTGTTGACAAGGACCTCGTCAACGAACTGCTCTGCTGTGTGCTCTGCGAATTCCTGATCGAAGCTGACGACAACCATCTCCTCGACACCAAGTGAGGCGACCAATTCGGCTTTGCGCTCTGGCGAGGTCAGCAGCATCGGAGCGCGCTCCGGAATCGTCACGGACATCGGGTGTGGATCAAACGTAAGCACCGTGTCGGCGCCGCCGATTACCTCACGATGGCCGAGGTGGACTCCGTCGAAGGTCCCGACGGCGACGACGCGCTCTCGCCGCTCAACTTCCCGAAATGGGGTGACCTTCATGCTCGGAAGCCTACGACTGGCTTGATCGTCCCGTCGTCACGTCGCTCGGCGAGCGCGACGACGCCGTCCGCAGCAGTCAGCAGCAATTCGTCTGGCGTTGGGTCCTCAGGCGCTCGCAGCGGCGCCGCAACCGCAGTCCCATCCCACTCAACGGCTACTCCGTGCGCGGCCTTTTTTGCGCGGGCAGCGTCGAGCTCAACGGAGTCGAAGAAACCGAACGCCTCGTCGAGGCCGATCACGTGGGAAGCATCGGCGTCGTCAACACTGAACGGCCCAATCCGCGTCCTGCGGAGCTCTTCGGTGTATGCATCGCCGAGCTCGGAGATCAGAGAGCGCACGTAGGTCCCCGACGAACAGCGGATTCGGTATTCGCCGCGGTCGCCCGCACGGCTGATCTGACTGAACTCGAACAGCTCAACTTCACGCGGCGGAAGCTCAAACTGCTCACCCGCCCGCGCCCGTTTGTAGGCCCGTTTGCCGTCGACCTTCAGCGCGCTGTAGATCGGTGGCTGCTGGCTGATCTTGCCGAGAACAGGTTTGAACTCCAACGGTGGCAAGTTGCCGGTCAGCGTGATCTCTCCCTCAGGGTCGCCGCTAGTCGAGGTTGCGCCGAGCTTCGCGACCGCGACGTACTCCTTAGACATCCCCATAAAGAAGCGTTGTACGCGCCGCGCTCGCCCGAGCAAAACAATCAATAGCCCGGTCGCGAATGGATCGAGCGTTCCTGCGTGGCCGGCCTTCTCGGCCCCGAGCGCGCGTCGCAGATCGTTGGTCACCTTGTGCGAGCTGAGGCCAGCAGGTTTGTCGACGAGGACTATTCCGTCCACGATCGCTCTAGGACTGCTCGCTGATCTGCGTGCACAGCAGCGCGATCAGCTCGTCCCGGCCGAGCTCGCTCTTGAATCCTGCCGCGGCAGGATGGCCGCCTCCGCCGCCAGCGCGAGCGATCTTCGACACGTCGATCTCACCGTCGCTGGAACGCATCGAAATGCGGTAGCTCTGGCCAGACTCATCTGTCGTTTCGCGAATCACGGCAGCAACGCGAGTGCCATCAACCGCGCGCAAGAAATCGACGATTCCCTCGGTGTAGCTGGAAGCCGCTCCGCACTGCTCGAAGTCGGCGTTGCTGAGAACCGTCAGCGTCAATCGTCCGTCGAGGTAGCGCTCGGCGCCGCTCAGCGCCCGCGCGAAGAGATGCAGCTTCGCTTCCGGCAGGTTTTCGTAGACGCGGCGAAAGATCAAGTTGCCGTCGATGCCAACGGCGAGTAACTCTGTCGCCATCGCGTGCGACCGAGGCGTTGCGTTTGGGTACATGAAGCGGCCGGTATCGGTAATCAGGCCGAGATAAAGCGCCTCAGCGATCTCGATCGTCAGCGGTACATCGAGGCCGTTCGCGAGATCCCAAACGATTTCAGCGGTTGACGAGGCGTCCTCCACGACGTAGTCAACGCTTCCGAAACGGGTGTTGTCGTGATGGTGGTCGATGTTGAGGAGATGCTCAGGTGCGGCACCCTGATCGACGAGCGGACTGCGCTCGGTGTTGCCGCAATCCAGAAATACGACGACCCTTTCGTCTGCGTCCTCTGGAATCTCGCTGACTATCTCGCTGATGTCGAGCCAGTCGTACTCATAGGAGAGCGGAAGATCGTCGGCGGCGATGAAGCTGACGACATCCTTGCCGAGCGACCGCAGGATCAGCGACATCGAAAGCAGCGAGCCGAGCGCATCACCATCGGGATTCTCGTGTGTTACGAGTAGGAACCGCTCACCCTCTTGTAGGGCACTGAGCATCTGCTCGCGGCTTTGGGTGGCAATCGGACTCATTCATTCTCCCCGTCGCTGCGTAAATCTACCGAATCGAGAATCTCTTCGAGCCGCGCCGCCGTGGCAGGCGTCGTATCTATTACGAACTGAACCGTCGGCGTCCGCTTCATCCGAAGTTGCCGCGCTAGCGCGCTTTGAATCACGCCGTGCGCGGCGTTGAGCGCCTCAAGGCAGTCGTCCGGCCCTGACGGTGGATCGAAGATGCTGACGTGGATTCGAGCGCTGCTTAGGTCGGGCGTCGTCTGCACGTCGGTGACTGTCACGAACCCTACGCGCGGATCCTTAATCTCTTTTGTGATCGTGTCGGCAGCGACCTCCCGGATCGCCTCGTCGACTCGTCTCATCCGTGATGAGGCCATCGGAAGGGCAGCTGACCAACCCGAGGCGCGTGCCTCAGGCCAGTTGGCGCTCGACCTTGCGCGTCGTGTAGGCCTCGAGGATGTCGCCTTCCTTGACGTCCTGGAAGTTGGCGAGCACGATGCCGCATTCGAAGCCTTCTGCGACCTCCTTGGCGTCATCGTTGAAGCGCTTCAGAGAATCGATCGTCGTCTCGTAGACAACTGTTCCGTCGCGCACCACGCGCACGGGCGCGTTGCGGACCAGTTTGCCTGCCGTGACCTGGCAGCCAGCGATCGTTCCGACCTTCGAAGCCTTGAAGGTCTGGCGCACCTCTGCGCTGCCAAGGGCGTCTTCGACTTCTTCCGGCTCAAGCATCCCTGTCATCGCGTCGCGCAGCTCGCCGAGCGCCTTGTAAATCACTGAATAGCTGCGGATCTCGACGCCTTCGCGGTCCGAGGCGGCGCGCGCGTCGCCGACCGGGCGGACATTGAAACCGAGAATGATCGCGTCGGAAGCGGTGGCGAGCATTACGTCTGACTCGTTAATACCGCCGACTCCACGGTGGATGATGTTGACCGAAATCTCATCCTGCGGCAGCTTCGCG
>JBIHZY010000110.1:0-6311 GCA_044240185.1 Solirubrobacteraceae bacterium | reverse complement strand
CGTGACCGGCCTCAGCGATGGCGGCTTCGCGATCATCGGCCAGGCCCATCACGCACTCGTTGATGGGCTGGCGGCGATCGAGATAGCGACGATCATCTTTGACGGCGTTGGCGCACCAGACGAGCAGGCGGTTGCCCGCTGGCTTCCGGCCGATGCGCCATCGACGGCTGAGGTGCTGACGGCCGCCGCGCTATCGCGGATCGGTGCCGGCAGCGACGTAGCAACGACGCTCGTTCGCGCTATCGCCGATGGCCCCGGCCCAATCGTCGAGGCCGTATCGGCACTGCTTAGCCTCTTCACTCCAGGGCAGCGCACCGCGCTCGAGAACTCAGCCAGCTCGCGGAGGCGTGCAGCATTCAGCTCGATCCCGATGGCGAAGCTGCAGGAGGCTGCAGAGCGCCACGGCGTTACCGTCAACGATGTCCTGCTGGCAGCTAGCGGCGGGGCGATCAGCGCCGCCCTCGCGCGCCGTGGCGAGCAGCCGGAAGGCATCCGCGTCTTGGTTCCGACCGCTGTGCGTCTGCCCGGTGAGAGCGCTGCCGCTCACGCCAACCGAATTTCAATAATGGTCGTCGAGCTGCCACTGAACGCGAATGATCCGGGCAGCGTCCTGCGCACAATCGGCCGCCGCACAAAGACGCTCAAGCGTGCCGGTTACGCGGGCACGCTCGACACAGCAATCCGAGCCGCCGACCTTCTTGCCCCGGCGGTTCGCAGCGCAGCAGCCCGCGCCGCAGTCGGCGCCGCCCACTTTACGGTCGTAATCTCGAACGTGCCTGGCCCGAGCGAGCCGCTCTCGCTGATCGGTCGTCAGCTTGAGGGAATCTGGCCGGCCGTGCCGCTCGTTGATGGCCACGCGCTCTCGATCGGTGCGATCTCTCACGGCGGCATGCTCCACATCGGCTGCTTTGCCGATGCGGCGTTGGTAGCGGACGTCGAACTGATCGCCGCCGACATCGAGCAGACCTTCGAGCGGCTCTGCGAACTTCCCGCTCAGGCGCCGGCGCCGTGGCAGCAGCGCGCGCGCCAGCGGCGCGACGCCAAGCGCGTCGCTTAGCGCGCTGCGATCCGGCTGACCGCGCCGCCGAGCGAGACGACGTAGATCCTGCCGCGGGCGTCCTCACCGAACGAAGAGAGCGCCGCAATCTGCGGCAGACCAGCTACCCGTGCGTTGGCGCTAGCGCCCGAGCTGGAAAGGCGCGCGCCGTAGACGATTCCCTTGCAGAAATCGCCGTAGAGGTATTTACCGCGCAGGCTTGGAAGCGCAGGGTCACGGACGACGTAGCCGCCGGTTACCGAACACCAGCCCTCGTCATGGGTGCGAACAATCACCGGCTCGATCGCTCCGTCAACGGATTCATCGGAGAACTGCCGATCGCCTTCGCGCACACGCCAGCCGAAGTTGCCGCCGCGCGCCTCCGCGATGCTCGTGAAGTCAATCTCCTCGACCGCACCCTCGCCGACGTCGCCGATAATCAAGTCGCCAGCAACCCGATCGAACGAGAAGCGCCACGGGTTCCGCAGCCCGTAGGAATAGATTTCACGCCGGGCTCCCGCACGCCCAACGAATGGGTTCGAGGCGGGAACGCTGTAGGCCTCCGATCCGGAGCGGCGCGGATCGATCCGCAGAATCTTTCCGAGCAGCGAACCGAGGTTCTGCGCGTTGCCGATCGTCCCGTGCTGATCGCCGCCGCCGCCGCCATCGCCGGTGCCGATATAGAGCAGCCCGTCAGGGCCAAAATTGAGCTGACCTCCGTTGTGGTTGCCTTCGGGGTCGGCCATCACGAGCACGCTGCGGTAAGAGGAGCGGCTCGCGCGGTCGCTCGTCGCGCGCTTGAACTCGGCGACCTCCTGTTTACCGTCGCGGCGCGTGAAGTAGACGTATAAGAGGCCGCTCTTGGCGTAGCCGGGCGCGAAGGCGAGACCGAGCAACCCCTGCTCGCCGCCGGCAGTTACGCGCGAGCTGATGTCAAGGAAGAGTTTGCTTAGCTTCTTGCCATCACGAACCACGCTGATCCGCCCGCCCTGCTGAACGACCATCACGCGGCGCCGATCCTTCGGCGGTGCCGTCACATAGAGCGGCATGTTGAATTTGCCGACGCTGACTAACTTGACGCCGCTGGCGGCCGGTGCCGGCGCGGCGGCAGCAGTGGCATTAGGAAGATCGCGAGCTGCAGAGGAACCGCAGGCGCCGAGCGAGATCGCACAGACCAACGCGGCGATTAGAGCAGTGGGCATCAAGTGATGATCGCAGCGGGTGTTTCAAACGGCGCCGATTGGGCGCGCCCACACTACAGCTAGGCCGTCGGCGCGCTTAAGGCTTCGGAGCGGTCTCGTCCCATGACTTGATTGAGCCGCCCTTGTTCCACATCTCCTGAATCTCTTCGAGCGAGCGGCCACGAGTTTCGGGCACATAACGCCAGACGAAGATGAAGCCGAGCACGCACATCGCCGCAAAGAGGAAGAAGGTCGCTGATTCGCCAATCCCGCTCGTCAGTGTGAGGAAGAACTCGGCGACGAGAAACGCTGCGCCCCAGTTGGCGGCGGTCGCAAACGAAACAGCTTTCCCTCGCACCCGGCCTGGGTAGATCTCAGAGATGATCGTCCACACGACCGGCCCGAGTGAGAAGGCAAACGAGGCGATGAAGACGACGAGCCCAACCATCGTGATGATGCCGACGATCGACGTACCAGCGCCGGTGTCGGAGGTTGACTGGGTAGCGAAGCCGAGCGCCACGGCGCAGAGTGAGACGAACATTCCGATCAGCCCCATGAAGAGCAGTGGCCGCCGACCGAAGCGGTCGATGTAAGCAACTGCGACAAAGGTCGCGAGCACGTTTGTGAGGCCAACGCAGTAGAGCGTCGCCTTCGTTTGCGATTCGGTGCTGACGAGCCCAGCGCTATCGAAGATCGTGTTGGCGTAGTAAATGATCGCGTTAATGCCGGTGATCTGCTGGAAGATTGCGAGTCCCACACCGACGATCAGCGCCTTGCGCACGCGCGGGCTGAAGACCTCTGACCAGCTCGCTTCGCCCTCGGCGGCCTCCGCTGCAACCTGCGCCTCGACATCGCCAAGTTCGGAGTCGACTTCGGCAGGCTCGGTCACTTTGGCAAGCGATTTACGTGCGTCGTCCTTGCGCCCCACCTTCACGAACCAGCGCGCCGATTCCGGAACGATCATCACGCCGATGATCAGCAGGACACCAGGAACAGCCGCCAGCAGGAACATCGTCCGCCACTCGGCCGAGTCGGCGATGTCGCTTACGAGGTAGGCGAGGAAGATGCCGAAAGTGATCGCCAGCTGGTAGGTCGAAACGATCCGCCCACGAATCCTCTGCGGCGCCATCTCAGCCGCATAGAGCGGCGCGATAACCGAAGCAAAGCCGATGCCAAAGCCTGTAACCACGCGGCCAAGGACGAGAATCTCGACGCCCGGAGTGACCGCCTGGATGACTGCGCCTGCGATGAAGAGAAGCCCAGCGACGAGCAGGATTGGGCGGCGGCCGAAGCGATCGGCGGCGGTTCCGGCAACAAGCGCGGCGAAAAGCGCGCCGAGCGTGACCCAAGAGGTGATGATCTGCTTGGCGGTGTCACCAACCTTGAAGCTGTCGCCGACTCCCTTAAGCGCGCCAGCAATAACGCCCTGGTCGTAGCCGAACAGCAGCCCCGCGAAGAAGGTCACGAGCGCGATCATCAGCACCCACTTGAAGACGGCCTTGCTGCGTGGCGTTTCTAGCTGCGGCGTGCTCTGTTCGGTTGACACTGTCTCTCCCCTAATGGACGCGTAGGTGGGAATCTAAGGCCGCGAGCGGTCGATAACAACCACAGCACGAGCAGGACGGCCGTGTCAGCGGCGCGAGAGCCCAGCGTCGGCGAGCGTCAGCGCCAGGTCATCAATTCGATCCTGGCCCCAGAATTGCTCGCCTTCGAAGACAAAGACCGGCACTCCCCAATGGCCAATCTCTGCCAGTTCGCTGGTGTTCGCCTCAACGCGCGCGGCGATCTGCGGGTCGCTCAATGCCGCTTGGCAGCCCTCCCACTCGAGCCCGGCTGATTCGCAGATCCGTCGCAGCCCTTCGTCGCTCGCTGGGTCGGTTGCCTCTGCCCAGATTGCCTGAGCGGCGGTGAGCACAAACTCACGCACGCGGCCAACGTCGATCGCGTGCTCGGATACCGCGAGCGTGCGCGTCGCGCCTTCGCCAAGCGGGTCGTGGATCCGGCCGAACGGCATCCCCAGCCTGTCGGCCTCGCGCTTTACGTCGCGCATCGTGTGCATCCGCTTCGCGGTCGGTACCGATTCGCCGCGCATCATCATCGGGATCACGCCGCGGAAGTGGAGCTCAATCGCAAAGTCATCGGCGAGCGCAAAGCCGCGCGGCCCCGAGAGGTACGAATACGGGCTGCGGAACGAGTAGAAGTAATCAACGCGTGGGTCGGCCATCACTTCACCGTCCAACCGAGCTCGTCTAGCCAGTCGGCGATCTGCGCCGAACGGTCGTGAGCGAAGAACCAGCGCCCGCTGATTGAAGCGGCCGGCGTCTCATAAGGGCCGCGGCTCGTCATCTGCTGCTCGTTGGCGCGGACCGCCGCTTCGTCGGCGACCGGCGCAGAGCCGAAGCACTCGCGCCAGAGATCTTCGTACCGAGCCTGGTCGATCGGACCGTCGCTCTCAAACCAGAGCCGACGGCAAGCTGCGACGCAGAAGCGCGTCAGCGCAGCTCCGCGCGGCGCGGCCGCAACCCAGGCGGCAAGGAAGGCCGTCTGCTGGGGGTCGATCGGCTCGCTGCGCGAGAGCGTAAGCCCAATCCTTCTGCCAAGTCGACGCCCATCGGTGATGCGATAAACCCGTTTGCGCTCCAACGCCGGATCATCCTCAATCCCGCGTTTGACGACCGGAAGCAGGTCGAAGATCACCTTGCGGCCATGCAGCCGCTGCGCTAGGTCGATCACAGCAAACGCGCTGGTCGGCTCATCGAAGCCGAAGTAAAGCTCCAAGCGGCCCGAGCGGCCGGCGAAGCGGCGTGCGCTGGCGGCGGCGAGGGCAGGCGCCGTGACGGTCGAGGCGGCGACGATTAGGCGCGGCCCAATCTCGCGCTCGGCCCGGTCGCGAAGCTTGCTCATGAGAGAAACCTATCGCGGGAGCGATTCTGGTAGCGCTACTGTGTGCAGTGCGTTCAGCGTCTTGCTGGACGGAGGTCAGCTTTCTTGGGTCCCGCCACCAACGGCGGTTCGGGTCAGTTGTTCTCTCCCGAATCGCCCCGCTCCATTCCCGGTGCGGGCACACCAAGGAGTATTTAGATGTCTACGCAGTCCTTCGCCGATCTCGGCGTATCCAGTGCGGTTTCGCACGCTCTGAAGGAGCGCGGTTTTACTGCGCCCTTCGCAATTCAAACGAAGGTCATCGGCGACGTTCTCGCCGGTAAGGACGTGCTTGCCAAGTCGCCAACCGGCTCCGGCAAGACGCTCGCATTCATGGTGCCGCTGATCGATCTGATCTCGGCCGAAGACCCGCGCCCATCGGCGCTAATTCTTGCGCCGACGCGCGAGCTGGCAACGCAGATCGTTGACGAGAGCTACCCAATCGCCCACGCCCGCGCGCTGAAGGTGACAGCCGTCTACGGCGGCGTCGGCCTTGAGAAGCAGTCTCGCACGGCAGCTAAGTCGCACATCGTTGTGGCAACGCCCGGCCGGCTTGAGGATCTGCTCCGCCGCCGCGCCTTCAGCCTCGACAACATCAAGGTGCTCGTCCTCGACGAAGCCGACCGGATGCTCGACATGGGCTTCCGCCCGGCGGTTGACCGCGTTGTTGAGCTCTGCCCGAAGGATCGGCAGACGCTTTTCTTCTCCGCCACGCTTGACGGCGAGGCTGGCAAGATCGCGATGGAATACACGACCGACGCTGCCCGCCACGAGCACATTCCGCCGCCGCAGAAGGCCCCGGACATCGAGCATCGTTTCGTCAAGGTGACGAACGACACGCGCGTCGCGAGCCTCGTCAGCGAGCTTGGCAGCGGCCATGACCTAAACCTTGTTTTCGTCCGCACCAAGCGCGGCGCCGACCGGCTCGTAAAGCGACTCGCCGGTGAGAACGTTCAAGCCGCAGCGATGCACGGCAACAAGAGCCAGCGTCAGCGCGAGCGTGCACTGGCCGATTTTGAGAAGGGCAAGGTAACGACGCTGGTCGCAACCGACGTCGCAGCCCGCGGAATCCACGTTGACGGCATCTCGAAGGTAATCAACTTCGATCCCCCCGGCCAGACCGAGGATTACGTTCACCGCACCGGCCGCACCGGCCGCGCCGGCGAGCGTGG
>JBIHZY010000109.1:0-6317 GCA_044240185.1 Solirubrobacteraceae bacterium | reverse complement strand
TCTGGAAGCTCGACGAGGCGGCCAGCCCGATAAAGAGCACGGAGACGCCGATGTGGACGATGAAACCGCCGTAGCGGGCGCGGTTGCGAGCGAGAAGGAGCTTGAAAGCCGAAAACGGACCCTCCCCCGTCATCGCTTGACGTGCGCGCGTGCCGCGCCAGAGTTCCTGCAGCGAAATGCCGATCGCGAAGGCGCCGACGACAAACATGATGAACGCGCCGATGTCGCCATTTGCCGGACTCCAAATAGCGCAGCCGATCGCCACCAGCAGCGCCAGAATGGCCGGCCCTCGCAGGCTTCGCCAGAGCCTTGACCAGCTCGTTCGTCGCCAAGCGATTACCGGCCCTATTCCAGAGAGCAGAACAAGTATCAGCACTAGCGGGACGGTGTACTGGTCGAACCAGGGCGGCCCAACGGCCTCTTTTTGACCGGTCAACGCCTCCGATATCAGCGGGAAGAAGGTGCCCCAAAGAACGACGAAGGTGATCGCCACCAGCACGAGGTTGTTGCCTAGGAAGGCCGACTCACGCGAGAGCAGCGAATCGAGCCGTGATTCACTCTTCAGCGCGTTGTCGCGGCGCGTGATCACGAGATAGACCGAGCCGACGACCATCACGACGATTAGCGCCGTGAAGAACCAAGCGACTCCGTTGCCCTCCTGAACGAAGGCGTGGATTGAATCGAGCACGCCGGAGCGGACGAGGAAGGTGCCGAGGATCGCCAGAACGCCGGTGGCAAGCACCAGTGAGGCGTTCCAGACCTTCATCATCCCGCGCCGCTCTTGAATCTTGACCGAGTGGAGGAAGGCGGTACCGGTGAGCCAAGGCAGCAGCGCGGCGTTTTCGACAGGATCCCAAGCCCAGTAGCCACCCCAGCCGAGCTCGGCATACGACCAGCGAGCGCCAAGGATGATGCCGACGCCGAGCGCCAGCCAGGCGGCCAGTGCGTAAACGCGCGTTGCCCGTAGCCACTCTGCATCAACGCGGCGAACAATTAGCGCTCCAACTGCAAAGGCGAACGGAATCGTGAAGAGCGTGTAGCCCGAATAGAGCATGATCGGGTGGATCATCATGCTCGGGTGGCGCAGCAGCGGGTTGAGCCCCATCCCTTCCGGAGGCGCAACCGGAACGGTCGTAAACGGCGAGGCACTGAAGAGCATCACAGCGGTGAAGAAAGCGCCAAAGCCGAGCAGAACCGCAACCGCGTACGGAGCAACGTCGCGCAGGCGGCCACGCAGCATCACGACGCAGAGCGACGACCAGCCGGCAAGCAGCGTCAGCCACAGCATCAGCGAACCCTGCTGCGAAGACCACATCGCAGCAAGGCGGTAGTACCACGGCGTTGTCGTCGACGAATGCGTTGCGACGACCGTGAAATGGAAGTCGGATGTGAAGAAGGCGAACTCGGTTATCAGAAACGCGACCGCGGCCAGCGCGAAGAGCATGTAGAGCGAGCGACGGCCGGAGCGGACGAGCGCCTCGCGGCCGCTGCGAGCGCCGATCAGCGATGCGCCAACACCGTAGATGCTGAAGCCGAGCGCGAAGATCAGGCAAGCCTGGCCGACGGTTGCCACAGTGGCCCTAGGACTTCTTTGCGCCGGAGGCGGGCGCGGCTGGCTCGCCCTCTTTGAACTTCGACGGGCACTTAGTGATCAGCGTGTCCTTCTCACCGATGAACGAGTGCGCCGGCGCTCCGGCGCCAGCCGACCGAACGGTGATGATCACTTCGCGGCCCTCACGGAACGGGTCCGGGATAGCGCCGGTGTAGCTGACGGCGACCGACTTCTTGTTCGTGCGATCGCGGACGCGAAAGCGGATCGACTCGCGCGAGCGAACGACCGAGCCGTCAACAACCTTGCCTGTCAACTGGTAGCTCTCGCCAGGGTTGGTTGAGGCAAGCAACTGGCTTGGCTCAACCGCCGTGCTGGCAGCCGAGAAGCTTGTGTAGGCGAGCGCGCCAACAAGCAGCAGAGCGCAGCTGAGCGCAACGACCATCCGGATGCGGCGTTTGCGGGCGGGATCCATCAGGTCTCAGTATCGCAGCATTGACTGCCAAACCGGAGTGTGAAAGAGGCCACAGATCAAGCAGCTGCGCCAACAGCCCGCCAGCACTGCCCAGCCGGGACCAACCTGTCACTTGTGCGCTCGCCAGAAGCAACGGAACAGAAGCGGCGGACGAGATTCGAACTCGCGACCCTCAGCTTGGGAAGCTGATGCTCTACCAACTGAGCTACCGCCGCAGCCGGGCAAGGATACCCCGCGAGCGCCGCGTCCGCGCGGGCGGCCCTCTAGCCTTCAGTAGAGCGTGAAGCGCTTCGGACTGATTCCCACAATCGTTGTTCTGCTGACCGGCGGCCTGATCGCGCTGCTGATTTACGGCGTAGCCAACACCGGCGCCGATGACTCACTCGACGGCAAGGTCAAGGCGGGGCAGCTTCCGGCTTCGCCTGGAGCCAACGTCGAGCTAGCGCGACTCGACGGCAAAGGCTCACTCTCACTGGCGCAGCTTCGGGGCAAGATCGTCGTGCTGAACTTCTGGGCCTCCTGGTGCGAACCGTGCCGCGCCGAAGCGCCGGTGCTGATCAACGCGCAGAAGCAGCTTGGATCGCGCGGCATGGTGCTGGGCGCCAGCTATAAAGACTTCGCTGACGAGTCGCGCGCCTTCGAGCGCCGCTACGGGATCAACTACCCAACAGTGCGCGACGATGAGCTCAAACTGGCACCGCTCTTTGGTACGACAAAGCTGCCGGAAACTTTCGTGATCGACGCCAAAGGCCGCATCGTCGCGATCGGCCGCGGTCAGCTTGACCAGAAGTTCCTTGATGGCGCGATCAAGCGCGCGGAGCAGCAGGGCTGATGAGCGGCAAACTGAAAGCCTCCGCCGCCTGCCTGCTCGCGCTCTGCGCATTGGCCCCGGCGACCCCGGCGCTGGCGCAGGTCTCGTTCCCCGACATCGAGGACGAGGTGATGTGCGACACCTGCAACGTCCCGCTGAACATCGCCGAAGCGCCGCGCGCCGACCAACTCCGCCGCGAGATCAACAAACTGATCGCACGCGGCGATAGCAAGGAGCAAATCAAGCTGACGCTGAGAGAACGCTACGGCCCGGCGATCCTCGCGCTCCCCCCGGCCTCTGGCTTCAGCCTCAGCGCCTACCTCGTTCCAGTAGCGGTGGCGGTCGGTTTGGCGCTGCTGGGAATTGTGCTGCTGCGGCGCTGGCGGCGCAGCGGAGGACGCGGCCAGCATGACGAAACACCACTCGATGACGAGGACGCAAGCCGCCTTGACGACGAGCTGGAACGCTTCGGCCGCTAATGACCCTCCTAATCGCAGCGGCCGACACGACAATCCTCGCCGCCTTCGCAATCGGCTTCGTCTCTTTCATTTCGCCCTGCGTGCTGCCGCTCGTTCCCGGCTACCTCTCGGCGATCTCCGGCTCGAGCATCGCGGAGATTCGCGCCGGCGAGAAGCGGCTCAGCCGGATCCTGCTGCCGGCGCTGATCTTCTGCCTCTCATTCACGGTGATGTTTGTCGCACTGGGGATGACGGCGACGGGGATCGGATCAACTCTGCGCGATCACCAACAGACGCTGAACAAGATCGCCGGCGTGACAATCATTCTGCTCGGCGCCTTCTTCATGGCGACGCCGTTCGTGACCAAATTCAATAAGGACTGGCGCCCCGAAGCGCTGATCACGCGCGCCGGCGCCGGCAGCCCAGTGATTGCTGGCCTCGCCTTCGCGATCGCCTGGACGCCTTGCGTTGGCCCGACTTTGGCGGCAATTCTTGCCGCAGCCTCGACCGCCGATTCGGTCGGCCAAGGCGGCTTGCTGCTGTTCTTCTATTCGCTCGGCCTCGCGATCCCATTCCTTCTGATGGCGATGGCCTTCGACAAAGCGACGGTCGCTTTCAGCTGGCTGCGTGATCATTACCTGGTGATCACCTTCATCTCCGGCGCGGTTCTAATTGCGATGGGAATCTTGATCCTGACCGACGAGCTGACGCGGCTCAACAGCGAAGCCCAGCAGCTACTGAACTCGCTCGGACTCGACTTCTTCTACACGATCTAGTCGCGCGTCATCGACTGCGGCGCGCTAACGCCAAGCAGATCGAGCGAACGCGCCAGCACCTGGCCGCTCGCGGCGCAGAGACGAAGGCGGAAATCGCGCTGCGCCGGGCCGACGTCGAGCACCGGGCAGTCACGGTAGAAGGCGCTGAAGGCCTGTGCGGTTGAGAGCGAGTAGCTGGCAATGCGGTGCGGCGAGCGACGCTCGGCGGCGTCGGCAACCTCGGCTGGGAACTCGAGCAGCTTGCGCACCAGCGCCCGCTCGCTGGCGTGGAGAGGCTCGTCGGTTGAACCATCGGGGCCTGATTCGGCGGCGCCGCGAGCCAGCAGCGAGGCGATCCGCGCGTGCGCGTACTGAACGTAATAGACCGGGTTTTCGGCCGATTCTTCGCGCGCCAGTTTCAAATCAAGCTCGATTGTCGTGTCGTGCGAGCGCTCGAGCAGGAACCAGCGGGCGGCGTCAACGCCGATGTCCTCGATCAGCTCGTCGAGCGTGACGAAATCACCGGCACGCTTGCTCATCTGCGCGCGCTCGCCGCTGTCAACGAGATGGACGAGCTGCATGATCAGCAGCTCGAGACAGGCGGGATCATGGCCGAGCGCGGAGATCGCGGCATGCATCCGCTTGATGTAGCCGTGGTGGTCGGCGCCCCAAACGTCGATCAGCAGGTCGAAGCCACGATCGAGCTTGTCCTGGTGGTAGGCGATGTCGGAAGCGAAGTAGGTGTGCTCGCCGCTAGAGCGCTCAAGCACGCGGTCCTTGTCGTCGTCGAATTCGGTCGTGCGCAGCCAGAGCGCTTCGTCGCTGGTGTAGGTGCGGCCGTCGGAATCGAGAATCGTCAGGGCCTTGGCCACCGGCGACGGGCTGCCGGCGTGGAGCGTCGTCTCGTGGAACCAATCGTCGAAGACGACGCGCAGCCGCGCCAAGCTGCGCTCAGCCTCGGCGACCATCAGCTCAACGGCGAGCCGCGCAACCTCATCTACAGGCAGATCGCCGGCGCCGGGAATATCGGCCGCCAACGCGATGATGTATTCGCCTTGGTAGCCATCCTCGGGCGGCTCCTCGCCGCGCGCGCGGGCTTGAACCGAGACGCCAAGCGCGCGGATCTGCGAGCCGGCGTCGTTTACGTAGTACTCGCGATGAACCTTGTGACCGACGAAGCTGAAGAGCCTCGCCAGCGCATCGCCGTAGACGGCGTTGCGCGTTCCGCCGACGTGGACCGGGCCGGTCGGGTTGGCGCTGACGAATTCCACGTTGACTTGCAGCGGCGGGTCGGCAACCGCCCCGCCCCACTGATCGCCTGCGGCGATCACGGCGTCAACGGCGTCGCCATACCACTCGTCGGAGAGCACGAGGTTTACGAAACCGGGGCCGGCGACCTCGGCGCTGACGAGCGTTGGGCCAAGCTGGCGGCCAAGCTCCTCGGTCAGCTGCTCAGCAAACTCGCGTGGCTGAATTCCCAGCCCCTTCGCAACCGCTAGCGCCGCGTTGGTCGCAAAGTCGCCGTGCTCCGGCTGCTTTGGCCGCTCGAGCTGGAGCTGCGCGGAGACCGGCTGCCCGCCTGCGAGCGCGGCGACAGCAGCGGAGAGAGAGGCATTTAGATCGTCGAGTGGACTGCTCACGGCCTCGATGATCGCAGCGTCGCAGGGCGTTGCGCGGTTTGGCGCACCGCTAGTGGTGGTAGGGAGCGCCAGCGAGGATCGCGTGGCCGCGGTAAATCTGTTCGAGAAGAACAACGCGCGCGAGCTGGTGAGGCAGCGTCATCGGGCCAAGCGAGAGCAGCTCATCAGCCCGCTCAAGCTCGGTCCCGTAGGCACCACCAACGACGAAGCAGAGGTCGAGTCCACTCGCGCGGCGCTGCTCAAGGAAGCCGCTGAAGGCGACGCTGTCGTACTGCTTGCCGGCGTCGTCAAGCAGCACCAGGTGGGCTTTCTCGGGCACGCGCTTTGGCAGCTTCTCTGGCTCACGCAGCTCAATCAGCTCGATCGGCGCGTAATGGCCGATCAACTTCTCGTAATGGGCGATGTCATCGGCGTAAGGCGCGCGCAGACGGCCAACAGAGAGGACGGTGATCTTCACTTCGAACCCCCACTCGGCCGCTCGCCGCGCTGCCAAGCGAGGCCAATGCCGATCCGCTCAACAGTCGTTGGGTGCGTGCCAAAGAGCCAGTGCGCGAGGGCCGGCGGGTCAGGGTCACCAAGGTTCTGGACCGAGATTCTGCGCTGCTGAGCGATGAAGGTCGGTGCATCAC
>JBIHZY010000108.1:0-6380 GCA_044240185.1 Solirubrobacteraceae bacterium | reverse complement strand
ACGTCAGATTTGGGCAGGACTAACTCCTTAGTAGCGGTAGCTGTCTGGCTTGTACGGGCCCTCGACCGGCACGCCGATGTAAGCGGCTTGGTCGTCACGCAGCTCTGTCAGGTTGATGTTCAGCGCGTCGAGGTGGAGCCGAGCAACCTTCTCGTCAAGGTGCTTGGGCAGCACGTAGACCTGCTTCTCGTACTCGTCGTTCTTCGTGAACAGTTCGATCTGAGCGATCGTCTGGTTCGTGAACGAGGCCGACATCACGAATGACGGGTGGCCGGTCGCGTTGCCGAGGTTCAGCAGGCGCCCTTCAGAGAGCATGATGATCGAGTTGCCGCCGGGGAAGATCCACTCGTCAACCTGCGGCTTGATGTTGTTGCGCTCGATGCCGCTGAGCTCCATCAGACCGGCAATATCGATCTCGTTGTCGAAGTGGCCGATGTTGCCGACGATCGCCTGATGCTTCATCCGCCCCATCTGCTCGACCGTGATGATGTCGCGGTTGCCGGTAGTGGTGATGAAGATGTCGGCGCTCTCGAGATTGTTCTCAAGCGTGTCGACCTGATAGCCCTGCATTGAGGCTTGGAGCGCGCAGATCGGGTCGATCTCGGTGACGATCACGCGGGCGCCCTGTGCGCGCAGCGACTCGGCCGAGCCCTTGCCTACATCGCCGAAGCCGCAGACGACGGCCGTCTTACCGGCCAGCATCACGTCGGTGGCGCGGAAGATTCCGTCGACGAGCGAGTGCCGGCAGCCATAAAGGTTGTCGAACTTCGACTTCGTGACGGAGTCGTTGACGTTGATTGCAGGGAACAGCAGATCGCCGTTCTCAGCCATCTGCGAAAGGCGCAGAACACCCGTCGTCGTCTCTTCCGTTACGCCCTTGATGCCGGCGGCGATCTTCGTGTAACGCTCTGCGTCTTCGGTCAGCGAGCGCTGCAGAAGACCGAGGAACACCTGGAATTCTTCCGACTCGGCGTCGGCCGGGTTGGGAACGGCGCCAGCGGCCTCGTACTCGCGGCCCTTGTGAACCAGCATCGTCGCGTCGCCACCGTCGTCGAGGATCATGTTCGGACCACCGTCAGGCCAGTTGATGGCCTGCTCGGTGCACCACCAGTACTCCTCCAGTGTTTCGCCCTTCCAGGCGAAGACCGGAACGCCGGTCGGCTTGTCAACCGTTCCTTCAGGGCCAACGACGACCGCAGCGGCGGCGTGGTCTTGAGTCGAGAAGATGTTGCATGAGCACCAGCGAACGTCGGCGCCGAGCGCAACCAGCGTCTCGATCAGCACGGCGGTCTGGATCGTCATGTGCAGTGAGCCGGTGATGCGGGCGCCCTTCAGCGGCTGAGCAGCGGCGAACTCTTCGCGCGTCTTCATCAGGCCAGGCATCTCGTTCTCAGCAAGGCGGATCTCTTTACGGCCAAATTCGGCCAACTCGAGGTCGGCAACCTTGTAGTCGTTGTCGGTAAGTACGGCGGTGGTGGTCATTAGGCAGCGGTCTCCATTGGTTCGTTGGTTGTCAAGGCAGCGATGATGCGGGCGTGCTTCTCCTGCTCCCATCGCAGCCATTCATCAGCAGATACGGTTTCGGGGCGCTGTGGCTCAGCTTCAAGCCAACTGTCAACTGCGCCATTAAGTGGTTCGTCGCGGCGCAGCCTTAGTGCAAAGGCGACGTCGCCGAGGCCAATCTCGTGCTCGGCCAGCAGCTCACGCAATGTGCGCAGCCGCTGCAGCTCGCCGGCGCCGTACTGGCGGTAGCCGGACTCCGTGCGGGCCGGCTCAATCAGGCCGATGCGCTCGATGTAGCGCAGCATTCGCGGCGTCCAGCCGGTCGTCTCCGCTGCTTCGTGGATTGTTAGCGCTTCCATTGAGGGACAACCTTATCAAAGCTGTGTCAAGGTTGGGCCATATTTGGCCCGCTGCCGCTACTCCTGCTCGGCTAGACCCTTCTTAAGCGCCGCAATCACGGCGATATCGGCCGGATCCTGCTGGTTACAGATCGCAAGATAGGTCGAGAACAGGTCACCGAGCAGAATCAGCGAGAAAGCGCGCTCAACGGCTGTCTGACCAAGAGATCTGACGACGTGAACCGAGGCGCCGTCGGCTTCGATCAAAGAGCGAGTTAGCTCGATCCGGCGCGCGATCCTCTGTGGATCATCGCTGTCCTCAAAGAAGACGGCACTGAAGCGGCCAAAGTTGGCAGCCGAACCCCAGCCGACGATCTCATTGTGGTCGAGCTCCGGCAGCACAGAGGCAAAGGCGAGCTGCTTGGCGTTCTCGTTGACCTGCGTCTTCCAGCGGCTCGCTACGGCCTCCGTCAGCCCGTAGCCGGCGATCACTGGAATCGTTCCGTGGATCGCACGGGCAAGGCTCTTGGCGAGCGAATCCTCAGCCGAATCCGGCCCCCACTCAATCGCCAACTGCTCAAGGTGGTCGGCGGCGACGTCAACCTCGGTCGTCAGTCGCGGGCCGGCGCCGCAGGAGGCGGCAACCTCAAGCGCGGCAACTGTCATGTAAGCGACGGCGGCGCGCGGCTGCAGCCCCCCAGCGACCGGAATTACTGGCACGCCTTCGGCGCGCGCGGCCTTCGCCAGACTGCCGCCAGTTGTGACTACAACGCGGTTCGTCCCGATGATGCCGGCGGCCTCAAAGCAGGCCAGCGTCTCTTCGGTCTCTCCCGAATAGCTTGCGCAAAGGACGGTCGTCTCCGAGGTCGTCCAGCCCGGGAGCGAGTAGCCGGCCGAGCTGAGGATCGGCCGTGAGGCCTGATCGCCAAGAATCCCACGCGCCAAACGGCCGCCGATCCCCGAACCGCCCATCCCGGCGACGAGCAGCCCCCCGGGCGAATCGACCTGTGGCAGCTCGGCCGACTCAACCTTGAAGACGGCGTCGCGAAGCTGCTCAGGAAGTGAAAGTACATCGGCGATTTGATCGCTCGGGTCGACCGCCGCGACGGCGGCTCGATCTAGTGGCTGGACTGATGAGCTATCGGCGAACAAGGTGACTCCTTGGCGCAAGTGTTACGCAGCTGCGCAGACGATGCCGTGCGGGTACTAGTTGTCGTCGCTAGCGAACAGCTTGGCGCCATCGCCGACGATTCCATCAGCGGCAACCTTGACGCGCGGCCCAACGACCGATTGCCCAGTAATCCGGGCCTCAGCACCGATCTCAGCGCCTGGAGAGATGATCGCGTCGCAAATCAGCGCGCCAGCTCCAACATGGCAGCCGTCGAGCACCGCCGAAGCTTCGATCCTGGCACCGCTGGCAACCTCGACGCCGTCACCGAGCGCCGCGCCAGGGCCAACCTTGGCGCCGGCGGCAACATGGCAGCCAGCACCTAGAACCGAAGGGCCGATCACTTCGCCTTCAACTGTGCAACCTTCGCCGAGCGCCAATCCGCGCCCGTCGAGGCGAGCGCCGGCTTCGCTTTCGACAGCGCCGCTGAGGATGTCGGCGGTCGCTTTGAGGTAGCGGTCGGGCGTGCCAATGTCGAGCCAGTAGGCGTCGCGATCGGCGACGGCGTAGAGCCCCTTGCCGACCAGCTCGGGCCAGACCTCGCGCTCGATCGAAACCGCGCAACCGGGCTCGATTAGATCGAGCACGCTGCGCTCAAGCACGTAAGCGCCGGCGCTGATCAGATCGGTGTCGATCTCGCTTGGCTCAGGCTTCTCCAAGAAGCCGAGCACCTCGCCATCATCGCCAATCCGCACCAGACCAAAGCTCGATGGATCTTCCACCGGCACGAGCGAGAGCGTCGCCGTCGCACCGAGCTCGCGGTGGCGCGTAATCTGAGCGGCCAGATCAAGGTCGGTCAAGATGTCGCCGTTGCACATCACGAAGCGCTCACCGAGGCCGTCAGCCAGCTGCTCGTCGGCGAAGCGCAGCGCGCCGCCGGTGCCAAGCGGTTCGCTCTCCACGACGTAGCTGATCTGGAGCCCAAAACGGCCGCCGTCGCCGAGCGCTTCACGCATCGCGTCCGGCTTGAAGCCGCAGGCCATCACGACCTCAGCGATTCCATTAGCAGCCAACCATTCGAGCATGAAGGCCATCATCGGCCGATCAACCAACTTCACCGCCGGCTTAGGCGACTCCGAGGTCAGCGGCCTCAGGCGGGTCCCCTCGCCACCGACGAGGATTACAGCGCGCATTAGTTAGAGGCTCGGCCAACGCCCTCGTAGCGGAGCCCTGCCGCGGCGGCCGCCTTTGGGTCAAAGAGGTTGCGGCCATCGATCAGTACGTCACCGGTCATCGCCTTGGCCAGCTCACTGAGATCGAGCGCCGCAAACTCGTCCCACTCAGTGACGAGAACGACGGCGTCTGCGCCGCTAACTGCAGCGAGTGCGTCGCTGGCGAACTCGACGCCGGGCATCATCTCGGCCGCGACCTCTTCAGCGATTGGATCGTAAGCGGTGACGGTTGAGCCGGCAGCCTGTAGGCGCGCCGCGAGCACCAGCGAGGAGGCCTCGCGCATGTCATCGGTGTTTGGCTTGAAGGCGACGCCGAGCAGTGCGACGTGCTTGCCGACGAGCGAACCGAGGTGCTTTTCAAGCTTGCCGATCACGCGGCGCTTCTGAAGTTCGTTGACCTCAATCACGGCGCCGAGCAGCTGGAAGTGGTAGCCGCTGTTGCCAGCTAGCTGCTTCAGCGCGCTGACGTCCTTCGGGAAGCAGCTTCCGCCGAAGCCGATTCCGGGCTGGAGGAACTTCGGCCCGATTCGCTGGTCGAGGCCCATCCCGCGCGCCACTTCGATCACGTCGGCGCCGGTCTCCTCACAGACATTTGCGATCTCGTTGATGAACGAGATCTTCGTCGCAAGGAAAGCGTTGGCGGCCAGCTTGACCATCTCGGCGCTAGCGACGTCGGTGCGGACTAGTTCACTGCGTCCATTGCCACCGTGCTCGGCGCTCAGGAGCGGCCGATAGAGGTCGGCGACGGCGTCGCCGGCCCAACCACCGTCGTCGCCGATCACGACGCGGTCGGGGTCGAGGAAGTCGGCCAGCGCTGTTCCCTCTTTGAGGAACTCAGGGCAAGAGACGTAGCTGAAACCCTCCTTGCCCTGCTCGGCAAAGATCCGTTCGATTGCCTCTCCAGTGCCGACCGGAACCGTTGACTTCATCACGAGCGCGTGGTGGTCGGATGGCGGCATCGCCGCGACGACGGAGTGAACGGCGCTGAGGTCGGCGTCGCCGGAGTAGGTCGGCGGCGTGCCGACAGCAACGAAGAGCAGCCGTGTGTGCTCGAGCACTTCAGCCAAGTCGGTCGAGAAGTGGAGCCGCTCGCGGTTGCGTTCGATCGCTTCGGCAAGACCGGGCTCGTGGATCGGCACTTCGCCCCGTTGGAGGCCAGCGATCTTCTCGGCGTCGATATCGACGCACCACGCCTCGCTGCCCAGCTCAGCGAAGCCGACAGCAGTACATAGACCGACGTAGCCGGTCCCGATAACTCCAATTGCTTCGCGTTTATCGTTGCTCATAGACAGCGGCGAAGAGTACCTGCGTTACACCAAAAAACACGGTTGCTAGCTGCCAAGCGGCGTCAGCGACCGCGCGATTGCCAGCATCTGTGGGTTCGTAAGAGTTAGCGAGAGCGTGTTCGAAAGCCAGTAGACGCCCTTCGATGTGCGCAGCGCGACCAGCCGCAGCCGCGTTCCGTCATAGAAGAGTTCGAAGTTGCGGCCACGCATTTTCATCGTCTCGCTCGGCGTGTCAAGAATTGGTGGCGCCGTCCAGGTAGTCCCCTGCACGCCGTAGTACTGACCGGCTTCACCGGTGGAGAGGACGATCCGGTAGGCCGAGAAGCGAGTCTTCGCGCGGTCCTGAATCGTGTAAGCGCGGGTAGCCGGGTAGTCGGGTTCGCCGGAACTGTAGCCGCCGCTAGCGAGACGAGCAGCCGGGAAATAGACAGGCATTGGCGTCTTTGAAGCGGCGGTAATTGCCTGCGTCTCGCCTTCACCCTTCGCCACGACCACGCCGGCCGGCAGAGCGCCCGAGAGCTTCTTCTTCTGCTTGCTACGAGCCTTGCGGCCCTTCTTACTCTTGTCGCCAGTCTGGCTTGCGCCGCCGGTTGCCGTCGTGCTCTGGAATTCGTCGACCGCAGTCTGCAGCGCGGTCGGCGAGATACCCAGATCCGACCCTCCGGCGACGTCGGTCGCCGGGAAGCGAACTTCGCGTACCGGGTTCTTTGACGACAGGAAGCCAAGTTTCAATAGTTGAAGAATGGCGTCGTTGGAACGGACGTCGGTACGCGTGTAGCGAGCGAAGATCCGCACCAATTCTTGGCGATCGCCAAGCAGCGAGGAGAGCGAAAACTGCCCTTTGGCTTGCCGCAGGAAGTCCTGCTGCCGGGCTGAGCGGACAAAATCGGAGTCGGCATGGCGGAAGCGAACA
>JBIHZY010000107.1:0-6402 GCA_044240185.1 Solirubrobacteraceae bacterium | reverse complement strand
GTCGCCGAGCTACTGGCCTGCGCACCGATTGCCGTCGGCCTCTCAAAGCGCGTGATTGACGCTGCCGCCAAGCCGGCGTTGGCGTTAACGCTCGAGCAGGAGGTAGCCGCTCAGCAGCTTTGCGCCAACAGCGCAGACTTCGGCGAAGGCGTCAGCGCCTTTAGCGAAAAGCGCGACGCCAACTTCAGCGGCAGCTAGGCCATCGAAAGGCCGCCGCTGACGTTCAGCGTCTGGCCGGTCACGAATGAGGCGTCGTCGCTGGCGAGGAAGGCAATTGCAGCGGCGACCTCTTCGGGCTCGCCGGCGCGGCCCATCGCCGTCTTCGAAATCATTCCTCGCTGGAGCTTCTCGCCGATCTCGCCGAGCATCGTCGAGGCGGCTTGGAAGAGCGGCGTGTCAACGGGTCCAGGGGCAACCGCGTTACTACGAACGTTGTAGCGCGCCGACTCCAGCGCGATCGCCTTCGTAAAGCCGATCACTCCAGCCTTGGCGGTCGAGTAGACAACCGACCCCGGCGAGCCGGTGCGCCCGGCCTCGCTGGCGACGTTGACGATCACGCCAGCTTTGCGCTCGTGCATCGCTGGCAGCACTGCGTGGGTGCAGTTGAAGACGCCTTTAACGTTGACGGCGAGCAAGAAGTCCCACAGCTCCTCGTCGGTGTGGATGAAGAAAGCGAAGCGGTCGGTGCCAGCGTTATTCACGAGAATGTCGATCTGCCCGTGCTCGGCGGCGACAGCTTCGAAGCTGCTGTGGACTGCAGCAAAGTCGGTTACGTCGAGCTCAATTGCTGCGCCGCTGATCTCCCCCGCGAGCTCGCGGGCGGCCTCGATCTGGAGGTCGGCAACCACAACCGTCGCTCCTTCAGCCGCCAGCCGGCGGCATGTCGCAGCGCCAATTCCGCTCGCCCCGCCTGTCACAAGCGCCAACTTCTTCTCAAGTCTCATGCGCTGAAACCTATACTCCGCGCCGATGCCCTTGCCTTCCTCTGTCTCGATCATCGGCGCCAGCGGCGCCCTCGGCCAAGGCCTTGCGCTGCGCTGGGCGCAGGCCGGCGTTCCACTTGTGCTCGGCTCGCGCGAAGCTGAGCGCGCCGTCGAAGCTGCCGCGGCGGTCGTCGCCGTCGTCCCCGGCGCCGCAGCCGAAGGGGTCGATAACGCCGCCGCTGCTGCGGCCTCACCGGTCGTCGTTCTCTCCGTCCCCTTCAGCGCCCAGGCCAAGACGGTCAAACAGATTGCGGAGTCGCTGACGCCCGGCCAGCTTGTGATTGATGCAACCGTTCCGCTCGCCGCGCAGGTCGGCGGCAAGCCAACTCAGATCCTCGGCGTCTGGCAGGGCTCGGCCGCGCAGCAGGCCGCCTCGCTGCTGCCTGAGGGAGTCGCAATCGTCAGCGCCCTTCACACCGTCAGCGCCGCGATGCTCTCCGACCTCGACCACGGGTTTGACGAAGACGTGCTCGTCTGTGGCGACGTCAAGGAAGAGAAGGCGATCGCCTCGGAGCTGATCGAAACGATCAGCGGGCTGCGCGCAGTCGATGCCGGCCGGCTTGAGAATTCTCGGATCACGGAATCGCTGACGGCTTTGATGATCGGCATCAACATCCGCAACAAGGCGCACGCCGGCATCCGCATCACAGGGCTGTGAGCCGCGGCCCGGTAGTCGTCCTCGCTGGCGGCACCGGCGGCGCGAAGCTAGCCCGCGGACTGCTCGACCTCGTCGGTGAGGATCTCGTCGTAATCGCCAACACCGGCGACGACATCGAGATCTACGGCGTACCGGTATCCCCTGATCCGGACCTAATTAGTTTCGCGCTCGCCGACTTGATCGACTCGCGAGGCTGGGGAATCGATGGCGACACCTTCCACGCGATGGACGGACTCCGCCGCCACGGCAGCAGCGTCTGGTTCAACCTTGGCGACCGCGACATCGCCTGGTGTGCCGAGCGCAAGCGCCTGCTAGATCGCGGCAGCTCACCGACGCGAGCAATGGCGCTGCTAACCAATGCAATCGGCGTCGCGGCGCGGGTACTGCCGATGAGCAACCAAACGGTCCACACCCAGGTGCAGGCTCGCGGTAGCTGGCACGGGCTGCAGCAGTTCCTGATCTCCGAGCAAGGGCAGGGCCCGGTCGATGGCGTCCGGCTGATCGGGATCGAGGAGGCAAGGCCGAGCGCTGAGGTGCTCGAAGCGATTGCCAGCGCGCGGGCGATCATCATCGGCCCATCGAATCCGGTGATCTCAATCGGCCCGATCCTCGAACTCGCTGGCCTCTGCGATGCGCTGCTCGACGCTCCAGCGCCGGTCCTTGCGGTCTCGCCAATCGTTGGCGGCGCAGTGCTGAAGGGCCCAACGGCGGAGTTCATGAAGCACGCCGGTTTGAGCCTCGATGCGGCCGGGATTGCAGCTGCCTACAACGGACTAATCGACGGGCTTATGACCGATGAGCCGGTAGCCCTTGAAGGGCTGAAAGTAACGGTCGCATCGACGCTGATGGACTCGCCCGAGGCGCGGCGGATAGTTGCCCGCAACGCACTCGCAGCCGTAGACGCGCTATCCCTCTAACTATGAGCCTCGTTGCCGTGCTGCCGGTCAAGCGTTTCCCTTCCGCCAAAGCGCGGCTGGCAAACGGTGGCATCTCAGCGGCGCAGCGGCTTGCGCTGGCGACAGGGATGCTCAGCGACGTACTTGCCGCGCTGCGCCGCTGCGAGCTCGTTGATGACATCGTTGTCGTAACGAGCGAGCCCGGAGCCGAAGCACTCGCGCGCGGCGCCGGGGCGCAGGTTGTTGCCGATGATCCGAACGAAGGCCACAGCGAGGCCGCTCAGCGCGGGATCGACTGGGCTGTTGCTGACGGCGCCTTCCACACGCTGCTGATCGCGGGCGACATTCCAGCCGTTGACCCAACCGAGATCGATTCGTTGATCGAGTCGCTCGCCGACAACGAGGTTGTGATCATTCCCGACCGCCACGGCAGCGGCACCAACGCTTTGATCCTCACCCCAGCCGGCGTCATAAGACCATCGTTTGGCGAGGGAAGCTGTCAGCGCCACCAACAGATCGCTGCCGACGCCGGTGCGACGGCTCGCGTTGAGGCCAGCTTCGGGATCGCCCTTGATGTCGATACAGCCGATGACCTCGACGCCTTGAGCGCAGCACTGGAGCAGGCCGACCGCAGCGTCGCGCCCAACACACGCGCCGTAATCGGGCGGCTCGGCCCGCGGTGAGCCGGATCGAACTGCTGGCAGTCGAAGGGCTGCCGGAGGTCAACCGCGGCGATGATCTCGCGGCGATGATCAGTTCCGCTACCGATCAGCCGCTCGGCGCCGATGATCTGCTCGTCGTCGCGCACAAGATCGTCTCCAAGGCCGAGGGGTCGGTCGTTGAGCTGGCAACGGTCGAGCCATCTGCGAAGGCGATCGAGATCGCGGGGCGCCAAGGCCGCGACCCGCGCCAAGTCGAGGTAATTCTTAGTCAAAGCGCCGAGATAATCCGCGACAGCGGCGAGCTGCTGATCTGCCGCACCCACCACGGCCTGATCTGTGCCAACGCTGGCGTCGATGGCTCCAACGCCGGCGCCGACGGGCGGCTCGTGCTGCTGCCGCGCGACCCTGACGCAAGCGCCCGCGCGCTTCGCGCCGCCCTCCCCGGCCACCCGGCGGTGCTGATTACCGATTCGTTCGGTCGCGCCTGGCGGCTTGGACAGGTTGATGTAGCGATCGGCCTCGCAGGCCTGCAGCCGCTCGATGACTGGCGCGGCCGCAGAGACAGCGAAGGCCGCGCGCTCAGCGCGACGCTGATCGCCGTCGCCGACCAAGCCGCAGCGGCGTCCGACCTCGTCCGCACGAAGGACGGCTCTTGCCCAGCAGTAATCGTTCGCGGGCTAGGTCGTCTGATCAGCGAAGAAGACGGCCCTGGCGCCCAGGCGCTGCTGCGGCCAGCGGCCGAAGACCGCTTCCTTTAGCCGCCGAGCGAATCGACGCGCCAGCGGCGCGCGCCGCCCGGTGTTTCAACTTCAACCTCGTCCTTCGGAGATGCGCCAAGTAGCGCCTGCGCTACCGGTGATTCGCTGGAAAGCTTGCCTTCAGCCGGCTTCGCTTCGGTTGGGCCGACGATCGTGAAGCTCTGCTTCTTGCCGGATTCAAGGTCGGTGACCGTGACCGGCATTCCGAAGGCGACAACCTTTGCATCGCCGTCAGCTTCGACTACGACGGCGCTGCGCAAGCGTTCACGCAGGCGCAGAATTTTCGTCTCCATGTGCGACTGGTCATCTTTGGCGATGTGGTATTCGGCGTTTTCTTTTAGGTCGCCCTCTTCGCGCGCTGCCTGAATTCGCTTTGAGAGCGCGGCCCGCTTTGGGCCTTCGAGCTCTGCCAACTCGGCCTCTAGAGCCTTCAGCCCCTCGGGCGTGATCGCTTGCTGATCATCGGCCAGCCCGGTCACGCCGTCACCGCCTCGGTCGCCGCTTCCAATGGGTATTCATTCTTCACGCCGTAGAGCGTGTCACGTTCGAAGGCTGGACGAGCGGCGCGGTGCGCAGCGGCGATCAGATCCTCAGGCTCTAGGCGTACGCCGTGGTAGCTGCCTGCAAGGCGGCTGATGTTCTCCTCCATCAGCGTGCCACCAAGATCATTGACGCCCCAGCGCAGTGCTTCGGTGGCCGTTTCGAGCCCCATCTTGACCCAGCTTGCCTGCAGGTTGGGGATCGTCTTGCCGAGCGCAAGGCGGAAGACGGCGGTGTGCTTGAGGTTCTCTTCGCGGCTGATCTCTTCGATCCCGTGCGTGCGACCGAGGAGTGTGTGGAAGGGAATGAATGAGAGCGGCACAAACTCGGTGATCCCCCCTGTCCGTTGCTGCAACTCACGAATCACGCGCATGTGTTCGGCCAGCTCCCACGGCTCTTCGATGTGGCCGAACATCACGGTGCTCGTCGAGTAGAGCCCGGCTCGGTGGCTGGCTTCGATGATCTCGACCCAGCGCGCTGCCGGAAGTTTGTTTGGGCTGATCCGCTGGCGCACGCCGTCGTCGAGCACTTCAGCGGCCGTTCCGGGGGTCGAGCCAAGGCCAGCGTCGGCGAGCTGGGCGAAAACCTCGGCCGCGGGCAAACCTGAGATGTCGCACATGTGCGCGATCTCCATCGGGCTGTAGGCGTGAAGGTGAAGCTGCGGCGCGGTTTTCTTAGCCAGTCGCAACCAGCTGAGGTAATCATCCATCTGCCAATCGGGGTGAATTCCGGATTGGATGCAAAGCTCGCTGGCGCCAAACTCAACTGCCTCGCCGATGCGCCGCACGAACTCTTCTTGATCGAGGTTGTAAGCCTCCGGTGAGCGGCGACTCTGGCCAAAGCCGCAGAAGGCGCAGCCGACGGTGCATACGTTCGAGATGTTGATGTTGCGGTTTACGACGAAACTGACCTGCTCGCCAACCAGCTCGGCGCGCAGCTCGTCTGCGGCAACACGGATCTGCTCAACCGCTTCCGGCCGCGTCTCGGCAAAGAGCGCCGTCAGCTCCTGAGCGCTGAGCGCTTCGCCGGCGCGCCCCTTCTCGATCGCCGGGCCAACGAGGTCGGCGTTGATCGCAAATGGCGCCTCGCTGCGACCGGAGCCGCCGCGCGGAATGAAGCTCCAATACTTGGCGCGGATCGTGTCGAGCACAGCCGGCGCCGTCCAGTCCGTGCCGATGTACTTCGAGTAGACGCAGAGCCGTTCGGTCAGCGCAACGCCGTCCTCGAGCAGCCGCGCGCGGGCCTGATGCGGCGACGGGAACGGCTGCTCGGGCGAGATGTGATCACCGTTTGCCGAGAGGCCGCCAAGATCGGTAGCGCCTGCCGCAACCAGCCGCGGCCAGTGCTCGGAGAGGTTTGGTGGAATCTGCACGCCAACGCCAGCAAGGTTCTCGCGCGCGTAAACGATCAGTTCTTCGAGCTGCTCGATCGACACTCCGGTCGCCCACTCAGGCAGCTCGGCCCCGGCAGGCTCGCCGATCCCCGTCTCCCAGAAGCGTGTCGCTGCGGCGTCTGCCATCTCGCCCACGTCCTCGCCGTAGTACGAGTCGTGCGGGACAAAGTTCTGGATGATCACCTCTTGAATGTGGCCGTGACGCTCGTTCACTTCGGCCAGCGCGTCGAGCGCCGCGAAGCGGTCCTGATGCGTCTCGCCAATGCCGACGAGGATTCCACTTGTGAACGGGATCTTCAGCTCGCCGGCCCACTCGATCATCTCCAGCCGCGGCGCCGGTGACTTCGTTGGCGAGCCTTGGTGGGCGATCAGGTCATCGCGGGTTGATTCGAGCATCAGCCCTTGCGAGGCCGTGACCGCGCGCAGCCGCTCCAGGTCCTCGCGAGGTACGACGCCGATGTTGGTGTGCGGCAGCAGCCCGCGCTCCAAAGCCCTCTCGCAGGCCCAAACAA
>JBIHZY010000106.1:0-6413 GCA_044240185.1 Solirubrobacteraceae bacterium | reverse complement strand
AGGTGGGGGAGCGCGTCGGTAAGCGTCGAATGAGTCGCTACATGGAACGGTTTGGCTTCGGCAGCCCAGTGCCGGTGGATCTGCCTGCCAGCGAGAGGCTCGCCAGCGGTCTGTACTGCTCGCCTGATGGCAAGCGTGAGCTGGTATCCCCGACCGACGGCTGCGTCGACATCGGCCGCGCTTCGATCGGGCAGGACAAACTGCTGGCAACACCTCTGCAGATGGCGATGGTCGCCAGTGCTGTTGCCAACCGCGGGATCCTGATGCGCCCAGCGATTGCGACGCGGACGGTCGACCCAGAAGGTCGCACGGCATATGAGAATACGCCGCAGCAGTATTCGCGCGTGATGTCGGCAGCGACGGCTGAGAAGCTGACGGCGATGATGCAGAAGGTTGTTGAGGAGGGAACTGGAACCGCCGCTGCGCTAACAGGGATCGACGTGGCCGGCAAGACCGGCACCGCCGAGATCGACGTGATCAACAACATCTCGCAGCCTTGGTTCATCGCTTTTGCCCCCGCATCCGATCCGCAGATCGCAATCGCCGTCACGATCGAGAAGACGGTCGGCGGCTTCGGCGGCACCGACGCCGCGCCGATCGCCAAAGCTGTGATGGAGTCGCTGCTGCGATGAGCACAGGAGTCGAGCCAGGAACGATGATCGACGATCGCTACCGCGTTGAGTATCTGCTCGGCTCCGGTGGGATGGCCGACGTTTACTGCGCCACCGATCTGCAGCTTGACCGCGAGGTGGCGATCAAGCTTCTCTATCGCCGCTTCGCGCAGGATCCCGAGTTTGTAGAGCGCTTCCGCCGCGAGGCCTCAGCCGCGGCCGGGCTCCAGCACCAGCACATCGTCTCTGTTTACGACCGCGGCGAATGGGACGGCACCTACTACATAGCGATGGAGTACCTCCAAGGCAGGACGCTGAAAGCGATCATCAACGAATACGGCGCACTTGACTCCGACTGGGCAATCGATATGACGCGCCAGATTCTCAGCGCCGCCCGCTTCGCCCATCGCCACAACGTGATCCATCGCGACTTTAAGCCGCACAACGTGATCGTCGACGACGACGGGCTCGCGACTGTGACCGATTTCGGCATCGCGCGCGCCGGCGCATCTGACATGACGCAGACCGGCTCAATTATGGGCACCGCCCAGTATTTATCGCCGGAACAGGCGCAGGGCCATGCCGTCAGCGAGCAGTCGGACCTCTACTCGATCGGCGTGATCCTCTACGAGATGGTCACCGGCCAAGTGCCATTCGACGGCGAGAGCGCCGTTACGATCGCGCTCAAGCACGTCAGCGAAGTGCCGACGCCACCGTGTTCGATCAACCCCGCGATCAGCCCGCAGCTTCAGGCAGTGATCATGCGCGCGCTGGCGAAGGATCAGGGGCAGCGCTTCGCAACTGCAGACGACTTTATTGCTGCGCTTGACCAAGCTCGCGCAGGCGTTATGCCCGCTGGCGCGCCGGCGATTGCGGCTCCGCCGCGGCCCGGTGAATCGACAGTGATCGGGATGAGCGGACAGGCGCTAGCAGCGGGCGCCGTTGGTGCCGCTGGAGGAGCCGCTGCGGTCGGCTACTCCAACCGTGGCAACGGGTCAAACGACGAGGATGGGCCGAGCCGGCGCTGGTGGATCTTTGCGGGTGGCGCAGTCGTAGCTGTTGGCCTGCTGATTCTGCTGCTGCTGGTGCTGAAGCCAGACCAGGCGGCCGTGCCGAGCGTTGTCGGCAGCGAGGAGGCGACGGCGCAAGCGGTTTTGGTTAGAGCCGGTTTTAAGACCGACAGCGTCGTCAAACAGTCAACCTCTCCGAAGGGGCAGGTAATCGGCCAAGACCCGCCGGGCGGCGAGCAGGCCGACAAGGGTTCAACCGTGACGCTGACAATCTCCGACGGCCCAGGCTCTGCCGTTATGCCCTCGGTCGCTGGGCTCTCCGCTTCGCAGGCTCAACGAAGACTTCAGAATGCTGGCTTCACGGTGCGTACGCGCAAACAGTCCTCGGACACTATTCCGAGCGGCGACGCGATCGAAACGTTGCCGCCAGAGGGCACGCCAGTTGACCAAGGCTCAACCGTGACGCTTGTTGTTTCAAGCGGCAAAGCGACAGTTGAGGTGCCCGCCGTTGTTGGGCAGAACATCGACGATGCGCGCGCAACGCTGCGCGGTGCAGGCTTCGGCGTCAACGTTACGAGCGAGGAGTCAAGCTCGACCCCAGGAACGGTGCTGCGGCAAGATCCCGGCGCGGGAAAGAAGGCCGACAAGGGCGCGACAATCGCGCTCGTAGTTGCCAAGACGCCGGCAACGACCAAGGTGCCCAATACGGTTGGTGAAGATGAAGCCTCTGCGATTGCCGACATTCAAGGCGCCGGCTTCAAGGTGAGCATTGAGCGCGTTGACGTTGCCAATGAGAGCGAGGATGGAACCGTTGTCTCTCAAGATCCATCCGGCGGGTCGGCTCCGACCGGTTCGACCGTGACGATCGGCGTTGGCCGCTACACGCCACCAGGCGGCGGCGCGAGGCTGAGGGGTGCCTGGCGATGATTGTCGCCGTGATCTCCGGAGGCCGCTCTTCGGAGCGCGACGTCTCGCTTATCAGCGGTGCTGCGGTTGCCGACGGGGTCCAGCGTGCTGGCCACGAAGTGCGGGGAATCGAGATCGACGCCGAGGGTCGTTGGTTCCACGACGGCACCGAACTAGAGCTGCGCCCCGGCCACGGCCTACTCGACGCCGACGTTGCCTTCCCCGTTTTGCACGGCCCGTTCGGTGAGGACGGCACGATTCAAGGCCTGCTCGAGATGCTCGACATCGCTTACGTCGGCAGCGGCGTGCGTGCGTCGGCTGTCTGCATCGACAAGCTCGCGCTCAAGCAGCTGCTCGACCACCTTGAGATTGAGCAGGTCGATTTCGTCGCGCTGACGCGTGCCAGCTATGAAGCCGATCGCGATGCGCTTACCGCGCAGATCGCCGCGCTCGGCTTGCCGCTGTTCGTTAAACCAGCTCGGCTCGGCTCATCTGTTGGGATCGTCCGCGTCGCTGAAGCCGATCAGCTCGAGGCGGCATTGGAGCAGGCCTTTCTTTACGACCCGCGCGTGATCGTTGAAGCGGCCTGCGGCGGCATCGAGGTCGAATGTTCGGTGCTCGGCAGCGCTGAGCAGGCGCAGGCCAGCGTGGCCGGCGAGATCGTCGTCCTGCGTAGCGCCTCGCCCGGCGGCTGGTACGACTACGAGGCCAAGTACACACCAGGCGGAATGGAGCTGGTTGTGCCGGCGAGGATTTCCGACTCGGCCGCTGCACGCGTCCGCGAGCTTGCGCTACGCGCTTTCAGCGAGGCCGACTGCAGCGGTTTGGCTCGCGCCGATTTCTTCGTCGACGGGGAAGAAGTTTTGCTCAATGAGCTGAACACGATGCCGGGCTTCACGACGACGAGCGTCTACGCGCGGCTTTGGCAGGAGAGTGGGATCGAGTACCCCGAGCTCTGCGGGCGGCTGCTGGAGATTGCGCTCGCGCGCTACCGCGAGCAGAGCGGCTACCGCTTTTAGCGGTAGAGGAAGACTTCGCTGATCTCGACCTTGCTCTGACCGGGAGCAAAGCGTTCGATCCAAATCAGGTACCAGCGGAACGACTCGCCGGCGGTGTCGAGCTGAGCTCGAGTCCGCGCAGTCGCATTTGGCACCGTTCCTACCTCGGTCCACGCCGGATCGTCGATCGTTGCTGGTGGTTGACTGCCGTTGGCGGCAAGGATCCTCCCCGACCAGCCCGGCGTTGGACTGACGATGTCGATTGCGCGGGCCTCCAGCGACGGGCGCGCATCGATTGTCAGTCCGAGCCCAGACTTGGCGAGGTTGCCGTTCAGGTAATCCTCGGTAGACCATGTAGTAGAGGGGCTTCGGTCGACCGAGAAGGCAGCTTCATCATCGTGCTCTCTGTTGTCGCCAGCGGGGTCGTAGGCCTGAGCCGAGCTAGCGCTGAGCGAGACGGCAGTTAGCCCGTCGCCGTTGAGGGCATTTTCGGTTCCGGTTCCGCGCTGAGCGTTGCGAGCGACGAAGGCGAACGCGCCGACGACGATCACCGCTCCCAGCGCGATCAGTGCCAGCCAGCGCCATGGATGCGACATCTTGACCGCGACTCGCTGGCGCGTCTCGCGCGGCAGCGAATCAAAGACGGCAGTCGCCTCGCCTGTGATGTGGCCTGAGCGGGCTGTTTCGACCGCCAGCGCCTCTTCGAGGTCGGCGATCATCTCATCCGCGTCGCGGTAGCGAACGTCGAGATCCTTTGCTGTCGCGGTGTCTACAACCGTTGCCAGCACGGTTGACACTTCAGGCCGCAGCTGCTGAACGTCGGGCAGTTCGTCGCGCACGTGGCACATCGCAATGGCGACCTGATTTTCGCCATGGAAGGGGACGTCGCCGGTCAACATTTCAAACAGCACGACACCGAGCGAGTAGAGATCGGATTGCGGCGTTACGTCATGGCCCAGCGCCTGCTCGGGGCTCACATAATCGGTCGTGCCGAGGACTCGACCATCGGCCGTCAGTGATTCGTCGTTGAGTTGGCGCGCAATCCCAAAATCGGTCACGCGCGCTGCGCCATCCTGATCGAGCAGAACGTTCTGCGGTTTCACATCGCGGTGGACGATCTGCCGCTCGTGCGCGGCCTGCAAGCCCCGCGCGATTTCGATCGCGAAGGCCACAGCTTCAGCGATCTCGAGCCGCTTAAAGTCGCGGATCCTTTGCTTCAGCGTCTGCCCCTCGACGTACTCGAGCACGATGTAAGGCGTTTGGTCCTGCTCGTCGGCGTCGATCACGCCGACGACGTAGGGAGAGGAAAGCTTCGCGATCGATTTTGCTTCGCGGCGGAAGCGCTCGAGCTGCTCGCTCTCACGAGCCACCTCGCGATGCATGATCTTGATCGCTACCCAACGCTCGAGCGTTAGGTCATGGGCGCGGTAGACGGTCGACATGCCGCCACGACCGATCACCTCGTCGATCTCGTAGCGGCCACCGAGGATCGTGCCGACTGGCGAGCTCATAGCGCTTCAGTGGCGAGGCTGGTGAAGGCTTTGCTGTTGATCGTTGAGCGGCTCATCGGTGGCGTTCAGTTCCCGCCCACCACGATTCCGCCAGGCCCGAGCGTCTGATCGGCGTTGTCGGTCACAGTTCCGACCCGCGCCGCCCCGGGATGGTGGTCCGAGAGGATCGCGACCGAGGCATCGACGTCCGCTTCAGCGACGATCGCGACCAGGCCACAACCCATGTTGAAGACCTCCCACATCTCGTCCTCCGGGACCTTTCCAAGCTCACCGATCAGTTGCAGAACCGGCGGCACCGGCAGCGGACTCTCGATCGAGTAGCCAACGCGGCCGGGGGCGAGGCGGCGCAGATTCGTTAGGCCACCGCCGGTGATGTGGGCGAGTCCGCGGACTTCGATTCCGCTCGCCAGCAGCGCCAGCACCGCTTTGACGTAGATCACTGTCGGCGCCAGCAGCGCGTCGGCGACCGTTTCGCCACCGAGCTGCGCGGGCGTCGCATCGAGCCCCGGACCGTCCTCGACCAGCACGCGGCGAGCGAGCGTGTAGCCGTTCGAGTGGGCGCCGCTGGAAGGAAGCCCGACCAGCGCGTCGCCGGGGTTGATCGCGTCGCCAAGAATGATCTTGTCGGGAACGACGGTCCCGATCGCTGTGCCGCAAAGATCAAAGCCGTGCGGCGAAGGGTGGCCACGGATCAGTTCCGGTAGCACCGCAACCTCGCCGCCTGGTATTTCGATTCCGGCCTGTTCGGCGCCAACTTTTAGCCCTTCACCGATCCTTGCCAGGGCGGTTGGGTCGGCCTGTTCGACGGCTAGATAATCGAGCATCGCGATTGGCTCAGCGCCGACGCAGATGATGTCGTTGACGTTCATCGCGATGCAGTCGATCCCGACCGTCTCCAGCCGGTCGGCCTGCTCGGCAAGGACGAGCTTCGAACCGACCCCGTCGGTCGACATCGCTAGTCCGAGCTCGTCGCTGACCTTCAGCACGCTGGCGTAATGGCCGGAGCGCACAATCGAGCGCGATGGGCGGCCAAGGTCGATCGTGCGCAGCACGTCAACCAGCGCGTCAACGGCGAGGTCAGATTGGTCGGTATCCACGCCAGCAGCGGCGTAGGCGTCGCTCATATTTGCGATCTTCGCAGGCGGCGCAGAGTGATCGCCGCTAGCGCGCTGCGGTAGGCGGCGTACGGAAGCAGCGGGCCGACCCTTTCGACCGGCACGAGCCGCGACGCAAGCAGCGTCGAAACTGCTGCGCCGGCAGCTCCGAGTGCGAGCCGCGAGCCGGCGCCAGGCGGCAGACCTTGCTGAGCCAGCCGTGCTCCTTTGAGCGCGCTTGCGCCGAGGATTACCGGCAGCGCGACGTGCCGCGAGAGTGCAC